>JANWJE010000001.1 GCA_025451995.1 Parachlamydiaceae bacterium
ACGGCAGTTGAAGACTGCTAAATCAACGCGGGTCTTTTAATCCATAATCACTTTTGATGGGGGCTGCCTTCACCTTTTGGGAATGTTCAGCCCCCATCAAAAGCGATTCTGAATCAAAATCTTGCATCGCTTTAGCATCTTGAACTGCCGTTTTTAGGTTTAATTTTGTTCTAAACGGACGACAAAACCCGATTTGGGAAAAACAAATTGAAACGCAGAGGAACAAGCGAGAGACGCAAAGGCGCAGAGATTCAAATTTTGAAATTGTTTCGGTATACACCATCCTGAGAAAATAGTTAAACATTCTTTGAATGCATTCATTCTTGATAATTATTATTAATTAATCTATCTTTTTAACATGAAAAAAGAGTTCACAGCAACTGTTTATCTAATTGATAACCAAAAAGTTTTGCTTCACTATCATCAAAAATTGGACAAATGGCTTCCGCCGGGTGGGCATATGGAAAAGGATGAATCCCCTGCAGAAACGGCTCGCCGAGAGGTATTGGAAGAAACGGGTTTAGAAATAGACTTTTACTTACAAGAAAATATTTCGATTCATGAAGCGAATGCGATTAGCATAGAAAGACCCTATCTCTGCTTACTTGAAAATATTCCCCCTATTGGAGACATCCCCGCCCATCAGCATATCGATTTTGTCTATGTTGGAAAGCCATTGGATAACCAAACCCCTTTTTCCAATTGCAGGTGGTTTAATCAAGAAGCTTTATCTTTACTGAAACCCAATATTGAAATCTTTCAAGAAACTTTAGATGTCATCGATCATCTTTTTGAAGCTGTCGGGAGTCTTTGCCTTAAATGAAAATCCCTTTTTCTTTAGAAACAATTTTACCAGCCAAAGCTTATCAATTTTATGATCTGCTTAAATTTGGCTTGGGATTTGTCGGTTTATATCAATTATTCAAAATAGATTTTTCAACTGATTTGGAGATTGACAAAAAAAATATCCACCCCCTTTCTCAATTATGGCAAGCGCGAGCCTTTAAAATCGCAGATGTATGTGGCAATCTCTCACTCATTTTAAATGGTCTAAGGACAACCCCGGCTAAAATCATTTGCCAAGTTTCTGTCTCTCAAATCTTAACTCATCAGCAATCTATCAAATACTTTGGCAAAGCCGGCTTATTACCTACAGAGAAAATAGAAAAGACGATGGAAATCCTAGCCTTTATCCTTAGCATCCCCTCCACCTTAAAAACGCTCTATGCCATTTACTCATGGTCTGTTTCATCTAGTAAAAAGAAACCTACTCAAATCTCTTTCCGCCGTCAAGATCTTTACATCACAGCAAAAACGATGTCTGAAACAGCACATAAAATATTAATCCATTCCCCTCATAAATAAATAATTAGGAAATATCAGGTATAAAAATTAATCTTTAAACTTATAAAGAGGTTTTATGAATATGAATTTTATAAATGCTTTGCGCGGTGTAAATTTTAACAAATTTAATTCTTCCATACAAAATGCCGGCAGTATTCAATTAGATATTGAAAACCTTAAAGAATGGCGTGGAATACAGCCAGACGAAATCGGTTTAATGGACTGGGGTACAGATAACAATCTTCCCATTGTCGACCTCGATCAATTGATAAATACAGAAGAATTAGCAATGCCGGCCCTCGAGGGATGCCCTCCCCTGCAAATCTCTTTCAAGAAAGCTGTCCAAATCGTGGTTGCTATGATGAATAATTCCATCAATTCTGATAGAGGAGAAGAAGATTCTTACTTTCTTACATCTAGAGTTAAGGGCGGCGAATTGTTGTCAATTCTGTCAAATATTGAGACAAAAGACCCAAGACAAATCCCTAATCCACCTCGCTTTGGAGGACAAGTGTGTTCTGCTAAACATGATGAGAAAGAATTTTGGTTAGGGGCAATTCTTCAAATGCTATATGAGGAAAAACACATTAGCGGGTATGGAAAAAAAGCCGACGTTTTTTGGTTTCTAATATAAATTCATAATATCCAATGACATAAAAATAATAGGATAAGATTTCCATGGATATACATAATATAAATTCTATCCAACCTTTTCAAATTGCAGATAGTGTAAAATTTCGCACTTACATTAGAAATGAAGAGCAAATACAACTCCCTATCGAAGATCTAAAGATGTGGCGCGGAATTGATCCCAATGAAATAGGTATATCGACGGATTTTACAAATAAAAATCTTCAGCCGATTGACATCGATCTAATAGACACTGAAAACATTGAATTGCCATTGTCAGGAATTGAAGGCATCCCCCCCTTTCAAATGAGCTTCAAAAAAGCTGTGCAAATTTACATTTCAATTATGAATAGGAATATAAAAGTCGAAAAGGGGGATAAAAATAAATTCTATTTCCTTTCTTGTCCCGGCATGGGTGATATTCTCAGGTTTAGCATCTCAAATATAGATACAAAAAAACCGGAGTTGATCTCTGATCCACCCCGTTATAACGGTCCGATTCAATCTGCCTTCAAAGATTCCAAAAAACAGTGGTCCGGTGCAATCCTCCAAATGCTATATGAGGAAAATCACATTAGAGGGTATGGAAATAACGGCGGCTCCTGGTGGTTTAAGATGTAAAATTATAGTATACTCCGTCCAGTTGAAAACTGGAATTTTTGGCAATCCGTGCGTAACCAGGTCGTCTCGACTTGCCTTTCAAGGCCGAGACGGCCTTACTACCTTCCTTTTTTCCAGCTTTCAACTGGACGCAGTATAGACTTTTTTCAAAACTCGCTTTGCTTGAGAAAAGACAAGATTTAACCTAAAAACGGCAATTCAAGATGCTAAAGCGATGCAAGATTTTGATTCATAATCGCTTTAGCGTCTTCAACTGCCGTTTAAAGAGGTCTAATCTCCTAGAATCTCTTCAATGATTCTTGGTATCTGCCTTATCATATAAAAAGGGATGGACAAAATAGAGTTTTGAAAAGAAAGCGGGGCTTCTGAAATCCGAATTCCAAGAGGAGATTTTTTTTCATTCATAAATTGAATCAATGATTTTAAACGACCTTGCGATCCCGCTTTTACTTCAATGGGAATGATATGCTGCTTTAAAGTAATAATATAATCCACTTCAGCCGAACTGCTAATTTTCTCTCGTTCCCAATAAAACAATTTTTCTTCTCTAAAAAAACTAGCATACGCAAGAATCTCCTGTCCTACAAATTGCTCAGCTAGAGCACCGCGATGGATATGGATAAGCTCCTGTGTCAATACAAGTTGTGGATCTACTTGCAATGAACGTTGCAAAAGACCAATGTCCAAAAAAAGGGGCTTAAACTTATTAAGCTTGATGTGTTGCGCAATAGGTATACCAGATGCTGAAGTTGCAAAAATGAGATAAATCAAACCTGCCATTTGAAGTTTATCTAAAGCAATCTTTAGTTCTCTTGATTTCATATGCGGATCTATGGAAGAATATTTAAATTTTTCACCAATTTGATAAACGACACCTTCAAAAATAAGGCGCAAATATTTTTGTTCAGCATCTGTTGCATACTTACTAAAATCTGCTCTATAAGTTGCTAAAAGAAGTTCAAGAATTCTTTCTGGAATTAAAAAAGAACGATTGGATTGAAATTCTGCCACAGAAGCCGGCATTCCACCAATAAGGAAATATTCTTTAATTTTTTGAAGACATTTTTGATGTAATTCTTCTGGGATGGGTTTCTGAATGGATGAATGATTCAACGCTAATAATGCTTGCTCTTCATTAAGTGCTAAAGCAAATTCTTCAAAAGAAAAAGGTTTTAAATAGATAAATTGAACACGCCCAACAGGAAAAGAAAATGTCCCACTTTCAAGGGCAAAATCCAAAAGTGAACCCGCAGCGATAACATGAAGATTTGGAATTTTTTCTTTAAAATATCTTAGCGAAAGAATTGCTTGCGATGAGTTTTGGATTTCATCGATAAATAAGAGTGTTCTTCCTGGATAAATAGCCCTTTTTGTTAGTAATTCTAGTTTTTGTAAAATTAAAAAAGGGTCCAAATTTTCAAAGCAACCTATAGCTTCTGGCTGTGCTTCTAAATTGATAATTTCAAAAAACTCGAATGTTTTCCCTAATTCTTCAACAACATAGGTCTTACCTACTTGTCTAGCCCCTCTTAATAAAAGCGGATAACGAGGAAATGATTTTTTCCATTCGAGCAGCTCTTTTTCGATAGCTCTCTTCATTTTTTAGCCATATCTATGTCTATTTTACAAGGGTTATCTTATCCATTTTTATGGTTAAAATCAAGAGTATTCTATAGAAGTCCACCAGCGATAGAAATGCTCAAAGAGTTGATCCCCTTTTAATTGCTTCATACAAGCGCCTGTCTTGCATGTCCTAAGAAGCTCACATCTTTTTTCAAATGTCTTACCATAGGGGCAAGAGCCTTGAAAGGAATAATGATTGACTCCCTTGGGCTTATATTTTAATGCGGAAGAGGGTCCAAAGACGCTGTACGTGGGTGTATGAGTCATGCCGGCAAGATGGAGCGGTAGAGAATCCATCGCAATGACTAAATCGACCTGGGCCATAAGATTCTGTAAAAGAGGCAAAGATACTTTAGGCAAAACGATTGAATGATGTGGCTGTCTGCTTGCCAATCGCTCACACTCATCCTTCTCCTGTACACTCCCCCAACTATATAAAAATAAAGGGTTGATTTTGTCGCTGAGGTGGTGTGTAAAATCAGATAACGTTTCAAATGAAAGCATCTTATTCTTCCAATTAGAACCTGGACAGATGAGGATTTGCTTTTGTTCCGATTTTTTAGGAATTATAGAAAGCCTTTGTTTTTCTTCGTCATTTAGTGTGAGAAGGCTGCAGCGATTCAATTGAATAGATTTTGAATCTCCTATCGCTTTCTGAGCTAAAAACAAGTAATCTTCCCGAATATTTTGCCCACAAGGCGGTGTAAAATGCCTATGTGTCGCAAGTAAATTAGGCAATTCAGGGACTGCTTGGTAGCCAAAGCCTATTTTTTGATCGCTTTTTGCAAGAGCTGTCACTATTCCAGATTTGATATTCCCCTGAAGGTCAAAGACAAAGTCATATTTTTTTTTCTGCATATTTTTGCAAAAAGAGCGGATCGCTTGCCAGGTTGTTTTTTTTAATGGAGAGGATCGCCATTGTTTTGAAGAGATGGTCAATGTATCATTCACTAAGGGATGTGATTTGACAAGTTCCGACAGGGATTCTTCGACAACCCAATCGATTGAACATGCAGGATAAATTTCCTTTAAATATTCTAATACCGGAAAGGCGTGGATAATGTCGCCTAAAGAGGATGTTTTGACAATCAAGATATTCATGTAAAAAGAATTTTTTCTGCCTTTTTGAAATCATCTGGAAGGGGCGCTTTTATCATGAGTTCCATTTGAGTCACCGGATGAGTAAATTGTAGGCTTTCTGCATGAAGAAGTAGGCGCGGGGCTTTATAATTACATTTAAACTGTTTCCCATATTGATAATCGCCAAGAATCGGATGGCCCATTTCGGACAGATGCACTCTAATTTGATGGGTTCTACCGGTTTTTGGATAACATGCAATAAGGCTTACATCTTTTCCCTGTGTCAATCTTTCCCATTCAGTGCAAGCATATGACCCTTTATCCTTTGAAACTTCTCCCCAAATGGTTTGACCGGCAAACTCTTTCTTTTTTCCGAGATAATTTTCTATACATCCCTTTTCATGCTTAAGTCTTCCATCGGCAATCGCCAAGTATTTTTTTTTGACAGCATATGTTTTAAATTGCTCAATCATTGACTTCATGATTAATTCATTTTTTGCCATCATAAGAACACCTGAGGTCTCTTTATCTAAGCGATGGATCAGCTGAATTCCCGGGGACGACATTTCTATGATCTTGATGATTCCTTGCTTATCTGAATTAACTCCGGAAGGTTTATCGTAAATTAAAAACCACTCATCTTGATACAACATGCGATTTGCTTCTAGGGGTCTATTTTTGGGAGCTGAAGTTTTTTCTAAATTTATCTGAATAGAGTCCCCTTTTCCAAGGATAGTGGATGCAAATCGTTGAGTCTTCCCATTGATTTCACACCCATTTTCTTCAATCATTTTTTTCAGTGAGCGAGCCGAGTATCTATCTTTCAGATGTTTAGCCAAAAAATAAATCAGTTTTTCACCAGACTCCTCAGGCGAAACGATCCAGTTCATTAGACCTCTTTCGAAACTCCATTTGTTTGATAAAAAGAATCTTTTTGGCGTCTTTATTGCCAAATTTTTCGACCATATTTAACTCAATATTCTCTCAAAATTTGGCAATAAATCCATCCAAAAATCTTGTTTTTTCTCAAAGAAAGCGAATTTCGAAAAAGGTCTATTAGAACTGCTTCAAGAATCGCAAATCATTTTCAGTAAAAAGACGGATGTCTTGAATGCCTCGAAGCATCATCACAAGGCGCTCTAATCCCATTCCCCAAGCATAGCCACTATAAATTTCCGGATCAATGCCGCCATTCTTTAATACTTCAGGATGAATCATTCCGGCCCCTGCGATTTCCACCCATCCTGTATACTTGCAAAGGGAACACCCCTTTCCTCCACAGACAAAACAACTGATATCCACTTCTACCCCGGGCTCAACAAATGGAAAATAACTTGGCCGATAGCGTGTAGCGATTTCTTTTTTAAATAATTTCATCAAAAATTCATCCAAAGTAGCAAACAAATCGGAAAACGAAACATTCTTGTCGATATATACTGCTTCGATTTGATGAAAAAAAACATGGGATCTTGCAGTGATGGTCTCATTGCGATAAACTTTACCGGGAGCAATGATTCGAATGGGAGGTTTGTTGACTTCCATCACTCTGGCTTGGATATTCGATGTGTGTGTTCTTAATAGGACATGGGGAGAGATATAAAATGTATCTTGCATGTCCCTCGCAGGATGATCCGGAGGAAAATTAAGAACTTCAAAATTATAATAGTCAGTGTCAATATCCGGTCCATATTGAACTGAAAAACCCATTCCTATCAATATGTCGATGATTTGATCCATTGCTTGTGTCAATGGATGCTTATTTCCTATAGCTTTTTGTCTTCCTGGAAGGGTGATGTCTAAAGATTCTCTTTGAAGTTGTTCTGATTCCTCTTTATCGGTCAGTTCTTTTAAAAGAGTAGAACAAGTGTCCTCCATATAGACTTTGAGATCATTGATCTCTTTTCCCATCAATGGCCTTTCTTCTGCTGAAACAGTGCGCAAAAGCTGCATTAATTGTTGGATTGGACCTTTTTTGCCCAGATATTTTATCTTGAGTGCTTCTAAATCGTCTGTTGTTGTCGATTGCGATACATATTGCCGAAATTCTTGGCGGAGACCTTCGATTGAATCTTGCATAGTGTTCTCTGATTTTGTGCAAAAAAAAAGAGCAAATAGTATTTGCTCTTTTTTATATTTTGAAGCTATTTTTTTGCAGCTTCTTTAGCATATCCCACGATCGCAGCAAATCCACTTGGATCAGTAATAGCCATGTCAGCTAAAACTTTTCTATTTAGCTCACACTGTGCTTTTTTTAATCCATAAATGAGTTTGCTATAAGAAATTCCATTAATTCTTGCAGCGGCATTCAAACGCATAATCCATAAGCTACGAAAATCGCGTTTCTTTTGCTTGCGATGGGCATAATTATATGCCAACGCTCGCATCACAGCTCCGCTTGTTAAACGCAAGTGATTCTTTCGATCTCCGACAAATCCCTTGGCTAATTTAAACAGTCTCTTTTTGCGACGATGAGAGGCTACAGCATTTGTTACTCTAACCATAGCATTTCTCCACGTTAATAATTTTTAAGCTAAGCACATTAAGCGCTTATAAGTTTTTAAATGCCCTTCATCTACTAGAGCTGGGCTTCTCAATTGACGTTTGCGCTTTGCAGTTTTGTTCGTTAATTTGTGACGTCTACCCGGCCGGCTCATTTTAAGCTTACCTGTTCCTGTCACACGAAATTTTGCCGCAATAGCTTTACGAGTTTTCATTTTAGGCATTTTTCGTTCTCCTGTTTATTAAACAACTTGCATCATTCCATTGTCCTAACAACAAATCTTCTAATGAATTCCGATTTTTTCAAGCAAATCGAATGATACAGGCGCTTATTCCAATTTAGGGAGTTAGGTGTTGGTGTTCTTCATTCACGTTCTGCTTCCCTCCCTCTTTCTTTTTCTTAGCAGCAGGTGCTAAGACGACCAGTAACATGCGACCCATCATTTTTGGGGGTGATTCAGCAGTTGAAATATCCTCTAAATGCTGGCACATTTCTTGAACAATTTTTTCCCCATGTTCTGGATGCATCATCTCTCGCCCGCGAAATGTGCAAGTGATTTTAACTTTATTACCACCCACCAAAAAATCGCGCGCATGTCTAGTTTTTGTCTCAAGGTCATGCACATCAATGTTTGGCTTAAGCTTTATTTCTTTAACCTTAATTTGATGCGACGCCTTTTTATTTTCTTTTTCCCGTTTGCTTTGATCATATCGGAATTTTCCAAAATTCATGACCTTACAAACAGGCGGATTTGATCCCGGTACAATTTCAACTAGATCTAATCCTTGCTCCTCAGCTAAAGCCAATGCCTCATAAAGCGACACCACTCCAACTTGTTCGCCCGTATGGCTAATTAGTCGCACTTTTGGAGCACGTATTTCTCGATTAACTTTCAAGTGATTTTCTCTCTCCTAAAGTTTCTAAAAAAGTCTCAATATCAAATGATCGATTGTGTTTATTTTTTGCTCTTACGCTAATTGTTCCTTTTTTCCTTTCCTGTTCTCCAATGATAATAAGGTAAGGAATCAATTGTTTTTCTGCTTCATGCACCCGAAGGCTTAATTTTGCAGCACCTTGATCCAACGTTGCGCGGACTCCCCGTTCAATTAAACGAGAGACCACTTCCATTGCATAAGAACAATTATCTTCACCAATCACAAACACTCTCACTTGTTCAGGAGCCATCCAAAAAGGAAGACCTCCTTGATTATTTTCAAGATAGAGTGCAATCAATCGATCGAGTGACTCCCAAATTTGGCGAGTCAATACAACTAACAGCTGACCTTCTATCGAGAACGATGTAAGGATACTTATCTTTGAGAGTGTCCATTCTCGTTCTATAGGGTCTTTTACTCTAAGCTCCACCCTTTCTATTTCTTGTAAGAGCTCATTTCTTTCAAATGAGTGAGGAAATAGCCTAGTTTGAGCTTTAAACGCTTGCGTTAACAAATCGCAAGACTTTGTCACGTAAGACTCTGTTTCTCTTTCTTTCAGCCCTTTCTTTCGAGATATAATAACCCAGCGGGCATCAAAACAGAAGATTGTAATCATTTGTTCAATGAATTGCAAGGAAGAAATGATTTCTTCAATCGCTCGCTCTTTTAAACAAAAAATTGTCGTTGTTTCCCCTTCATAATGGCAGGCATTTAATAAGCCATCCCGTTGAAGGTCCGGAATATTTCGGTAAAACATCCCCCATTCATGTAATCGTTTGGGCAAGTAAGTTTTATCTTTAAAAAAAGTTTTAAAAAAATGGATATGAAAATCGTTTGCTTTATTTCTTAAATGAAAAGGGCGCCCATCAAATTCAAAAACATTGAGGAATTCAGTTGATTGATGGGGATCTTTCTCTAAACAGACCATTGGAGTCGCAATTTCGTCCACTTGGTCTTTTATTTTTTCATCTAGCCAATTTTTTAACAATTTCTTTAATTTGATTCCTTGTGGATGCCACATGACTCCCAGATCGCATCCATGCTCAGTCAAAGAAAAAAGATTTAACTGCGCACCTAAAAGAGCGTGATGATCCTTTTTTAAATACCTCTCATAATTTTTTAATTTCTTTTTGAGCTCTTTGCTAAAATCCGATTGAATGCCGATTATTCTTGTGAAAAGGGTCGAATCTCCCTCTATGAATGTATCGATTTCGATAAAATTTAAGAGCTTTATCGCCCCCACCTGCTCAGTGGATGTGAATGGTATCGATGGACAAAGATCATAGAAATTGTCTATTTGAATAAGATCGACGATATTGCATGTTTGAGCCGCTACTTTGTCAGCTAGATGATCTTGACCATGATGCTCAAAAAAGGAATGAGCATTTTCTCTCATCATGCTGATTGTTTTGACAGGAAGCCCCTTCTTTAGATACTGAAAAACTTGAATCTCCAGCCATTCTAAAAGCGGTTGAGTCAAGGGTTGTTCAAACAGACAATCGCAATAAAATCCTAAGGTGTGGATTCCACTTTCTAGTACAATGGCATTGGGAAAAGATTGAGAAATGGTTGATGCTAAAATCTTAGCAGCTAATAAGTTTTTTTCTATCATCGCTTATTAAAAAGGGATGAGATATAGCTGACTCGAACAGCTGACCTCCACGATGTCAACGTGGCGCTCTAACCAACTGAGCTAATATCTCATAATTGAATGGAGGATGATAGTTTAAAAATGCTTTTTAAGTAAAGGGAAAAGAAATTTAAAAAAAATCCTTCTTTAACTGGGTAATATTAGCATCGGAGATCCCTTTGACTTTTCTTAATTCTTCTTCCGATGCTTCTTTAATCTTTTTTAGAGAACCGAAATGTTTAAGAAGTGCTTTGCGCTTAACGGGACCAATTCCTGGGATATCGCCCAAAGCACTTTTTATTTGTTGCTTCGATCTTCTTTTTCTTTGAAATGTAATCGTGAAACGATGGGTTTCATCTCTTATTCTTTGAAGCAAGAACAATAGGGGCGAATTTTTTTTAAGAAGGATTGGATCGGCTCGATCTAGCAAAAAGATTTTTTCTTCTGTTAACCCCTTGTCATGCCTCCCCTGTTCTTTAGCCAAGCCAATTAAATCCACCCCGGTCACATTCAACTCCTCAAATACTTTTTGAGCAATGTTGAGCTGTCCCTTGCCCCCATCCACGATCACTAAATCCGGTAAATCGTTTTCTTCCTTCGCTCTTTTATAACGCCTCATCAACACTTCAAACATGGCAGCGTAATCGTCGGGTTTTGTTCCCAATTTTAAACGATAGGTGCGATACCGTTTGGTATCTTTCAATCCCTCTGTAAAAGCCACCATTGTGGATACCGGCTCAGTCCCTCCTAGATGTGAATTATCAAAACACTCAATCCGCGAAGGATAATGAGTGAGATTAAGAGCCTCCTGCATTTCCAAAAGTGTTTTTTCCCTTAGATGTTGTTCACTTTTTTGCGTCTCAAATAAGGCTTTGGCATTGGTGATAGCCATCTCGAGAAGGGCTTTTTTTTCTCCTCTTTGAGGGCAATGAAGATGCATTTTTTTCTGTCTTTTGACAGATAAAATTTCCTCAATATTTTTAGCATCGTGCAGCTCAAATGGAATAAAAATTTCCGGGGGAATTTCCTCATCCATCGCTCCATAATGTTGTAAGAGAAAAGAAGAGATTAATTCAGGATCCTCCTCAGCACTATTCGAAAAATCAAAATGCGCCGTACCAGTTAATCGACCCCCTCGGAAAATCAGCTTTGATACGATCACGTCGTCCCCATAGCGGTAAAGACCGATAGCATCGGCATCATGACCTAACGGTCGATCGACATGCTGTGCTTCGACAGTTTTTTCTAAATGCCGGATCGTTTTTAATAAATGTGCCGCCTTTTCAAATTCAAGATTTTCAGAAAAGCGGTGCATTTCATCGTAAAGATCTTTGAGCACTTCCTTATCTTGCCCTCTCAAAAACTTGATCGTCCGTTCGAGATGCTGATCATACTCTTCTTTTGTACACGCTTCTGAACAGGGAGCTGCACATCGTTTCATCTGATAGAGGATGCATGGACGGACACGCCTTGCCAGCTCCTGGTCGGAGCATTGACGCAAAGGAAAAAGCTTATTCAAAAGGTCTAATGTTTGCCTGGCTGCCTGGGCACTCGTATAAGGGCCAAAGTAGAGGCCATCGGGTTCCGGCTTCCCCCGATATCTAACCAACTTAACAGCTGGCCAGGGGTCATCTTTGGCAATTTTTAAAGCGATATAACTTTTATCATCTTTTAATAATGCATTATAGCGGGGTTGATGTTGCTTGATCAGATTATTTTCTAAAAGAAGCGCTTCTTTTTCAGAAGTGACGACGATGGTGTCAATGTGATGAATGCGAGCCACTAAATAAGGAATAATCATTCTTCCGTCCCCGCTTGCAGCAAAATATTGCTTCAATCGTTGCCTTAAATTTCTGGCTTTGCCTACGTAGATGACCTCACCCGATTCATCTTTCATGATGTAAACGCCGGGTTGGGTAGGAAATAGTTGAATTTTTTTGGGGTCAAAAGAAGACATATTAGACCTCTTGCATCATTCGCTTTGTTTGATAAAATGAGAGATTTTTGAATGGATTTATTGCCAAATTTTGAGAGTCTATTGGGTAACTAGCCCTTAGTCGCTTCAAGGACAAATATTTCCGCTCCTAATAAGTGCTCCCCCTTAGGCAGGTTTTTGCCAAATTCTTCAGTGAAGCGATCGGGAAGTGTAATCGACCTTTTGCCCAACCACCCTCTTTCCTCACCTGTTAAATCCCATTCTCTGATTGTAAAGGAATCAGAAACTGATTTATAGATAAAAGGATCGTCTTGTTGGATACAATTCTCCGGCACTATCCCTTGGATAAAAGAGGCATCGTAATACCGTTTAACCTGATAACCTGCCTCATCTAATGCCGCCTTCATTTGTTCTTCATAAAATGTGACGCGACCAATCACTTGAAGGTGATGCTTTTCATGCAGCTCTTTAAGCCATTCCTGCCTTGGATTGCGCTGATTTGTATCTATAAGAGCATTTCGATCTGCCTTATCCATATCGCCGATTTCAGGTGCTTTGGGTCTTGCTCTATTGGCTAAAGCATCAGGGACTAAAATGAATCTTAATGGCGCGCACGTTTGATGATTGTATTGAATATAGGGATAAACTCCGCAACCGGGATAGGCATCTTCTATTTCATCGATATACCCTTGATGGATGCAAGGAGGACTGTCTAATAAAATCATCAATTTATCACCCGTTTTTTGAACTTTGCTTAATTGTGCAAGCGCCTCTTTTCTTTCTTTTTGGGAGAGAACATCAAAAACTTTTAAGGCAAAAACAAATGGGAGAGATTTATCGCTGTCTGTCAAAAATTTAGAGAAATCATTGATAGACAAACGATAAACCGCTTCCCCTTCCCTTGCAAGACTTAAGCCTTGGTCAGCGTCTAGCTGCGTTCTAATCATGCGATCTTTTAAATGAGGGGCAAACGCATAACCAACGCCGCTACCTATTTCAACAATCGCTTGGTCTTTTTTGCAAGCATCTGAGAGAAGTTCTGTTAAAAGCTGGTTGAGAGCCGGTTTGACATACAATCTCGACTCATTGATGCCATCGCATGGATTTTTAATGATGCGATTGTCTTCAAAGGATGTAAACAGGCGTTCGTTAAAAAGCTTTTGGAGTTCTTGTGTTGAAAAATGACGATCCTCAAGTGGTTGGAGCTTAAAAAAATTGGGGACTGCAAAAGGGACGACTGTGAAACAAAAATCACGAGAAACAGGATCAACAGCTATGATTGGGAATAAATTAATCGATTCAATGATCCGCCGGATTTTTATTTGTGGGTGATCTGCTGAACCCACTAGTTTAAAGTATTTAGGCTCTTCCTGAGCTCTCATTTTGTAGCGAGAAACAACGTCATTGATCTCTATGCATAAAGGATTTGGAAAAGAAATCATTTTGAAGTTAAGCGTTGGGTAAAATGTTAAGTTTTTTTTCTTGCATGGCTAGCTGACCGCATGCGGCAGCAATATCGACTCCCTTTGTATAGCGGCAGGTATTGACAATATGAGAACCAAAAAGGACGCTTCTAAACTGTTTAATGGCCTTCTTTTCGGGGCGATTTAGCTTAACACCTGGAATTGGGTTATACGGAATTAAATTGACAGCGCACTGTTTTCCTTTGAGGAGATGCGCTAATTCTAAGGCATGGTCCGGATGATCATTAATCCCGGCCAAAAGGATATATTCAAATGTGATATCTCTTTTTGTTTTTTGAGAATATTCATCCATAGCTGGTAAGATTTCTTCCAACGGATATTTTCTCGCATAAGGGATGATTTTCTTTCTAATATGTTGATTTGGTGCGTGCAACGAAAGGACAAGGTTCACTTTTAACCCCTCAAGCGACAAGCGGCGTATCCCCTCGACAATCCCAACTGTAGATACGGTAATCCTTCGTTGAGAGATATTCAAAAGGTCGGGATGACTCAATAAATGGATCGATTTCACTACGGATTCGTAATTTTTAAGGGGTTCCCCCATTCCCATGTAGACGATATGGGATACATGTTCCCCTTTTGGGGCTAGCCATTGATTAATCTGTAAAACTTGCTCGACAATTTCTCCGGCACGCAGGTTTCTAACAAACCCTTGTTGCCCCGAGGCACAAAATGCGCATTTAGCGGGACATCCCACTTGCGAAGAAACACACACTGTTCTACGAGTCCCTGAACAAATGAGAACCGATTCAACCAATTGGTCATCATGGAGTTTCCAAAGAAATTTATAGGTTTCGCGATCGCTGGAATCTGTCACTCTTACGAGCTGTAAAAAGGGCATTTTAAAATGACTTTCTAATTTATCCCTTAACTCCTTGCTCAAATTGGACATCCCTTCCCAAGAAAGGACTCCCTTTTTAAAAATCCATTCCATGATCTGCTTGGCATGAAATTCTTTTTCACCCTGGTTTTTTAGCCAAACCGCCCAATCTTTATTATTTAAATCTGTATAATCCAACATAAAATCGCTTTTTTTTGAATGATAATAACAAATTTTAATAATAAAAATCTACTTATAAAATAATATCGTAAACGCAAATTAGAAATTTCATTTTTTTTTAATTGTTTCAGGGTTGTCGCTGACATGTATACATGTCCACTTGACGAATAGAGAGTGTCATGTAAAAAATGACGTACTTTTAACGGAAATTCCACTTTTTGATGCAACGATTTTTGTTAGATTTTTGATTCTAAGCATTTTGCATTTGCGCAGTTGTGTGTGTAGACACTAAAAGCAAATAGCAAAGATGCTTAGAATCAAAAAGATACAAAAAGC
>JANWJE010000002.1 GCA_025451995.1 Parachlamydiaceae bacterium
GAGAAGCAAACTACAGCGTAATAAATTTCGCAGGAAGGGGTTGTTTTCCCCCTTCCGAGAAATTTATTTAGCTGTAGAAAGCTTCTCTCCGAAGATGAGTTCAAAAATTGTACAAAGTCGAGTTTAATGATTCTTTGGTTTCAATCAACTCTATGAAGCTATCCAGGTAAAATTTTCATCCACTTTTTTAATATATTTATTTTAAAAAATTCTTTACTAATTCTTTAATCAATTATTTAATTAATTGGTTATAAATTGTAATAAGAGAATGAGTGTATTATAAATATATGGAAAATAATAATTTTAATATCTCAGGTAATTTTAATATCTCTTGGAATACTCAATCTAGATTTTCCTTTTTAGATGGGATATCTACGACAATATCTAAGTTATTTCAGAAAACAGAAGCACAAATAACATATTCTTTTGGAAATAATACAGCGATAAATGACATTAAATTTCACGTTGAAAGGGACCCTATCAAGTGTTGGGATCGGGGTTGGAAAGAGATTAATTTAATACTCGATGGTTCAATAACAACATGTAAAATCAACTTAAAACGGGCACGCGAGGATTTGATAAATAGTGAGATTCCGCAAGATATGGTGGATGAATGCATCGACTCCCTTATCGATCAAAACAAACGAGCAAATCTTTTAGAAATCAAAGTACAATCCATGATTAGAAAAAATCTTATGAGGTCTAATACTACGCGCTGGACAAAAGATGTTGTAGTGGTAGAAGAGGATGATGTTGAATCAAGCTTAGTTAAATTTATTCTGGAAAAATTTAAAAAAAATGAAATTGACTTTCAATACTTAGAAAAGGTGATAGGGCGTATTAATCTAACCAATGCAAAAAAGAATTTAAGAAAGGAATTTGAAAACGCACAATTCATGACTTTATTGGATGAAGTGATTCCTTTTACAATAACCCATAAAGGATGTAGAGATAATATTGTAAATATTTATAAAAAAAACACCAAGGATAGAAATCTTAACATTACTTCACAAAATGATATCATCGTAGAAATAGATAAGGCAAAGAAAATTTACGGTCGAGAGATAAAAATAGTGAAAGGAATTTTACAAAACTTTCAACCCAAATCTAAAAGGGGCCGCCGTCAAGTTCAAGAGAATCTCCCTCTTGTCTCAGTATTTCAAAATGATAAATCAGGAAGAAAACTAATTTCTACTATTTTAAAACTCACAACGGCAGATGATTTATTATATGATTTATTATCATGGGAAATTTATCCAACCGATTCAAAATATTCAATCCAAGGAAATTTAGTCATATTTGAAGCCAAAGAAGATGGTGCTTAACATTATGCCCTCAAAATTTGGCAAGAAATCCACCTAGAAATCTTGCCTTTTTCCAAGAAAAGCGCGTTTTAAATCACCCCTTCTTTTTCATTAGACTCACATTCTATAAATTTGAATCTTGGAATATTTTTGCCATTTACATTCACATTGTCTAAAAACATAGCAATCGGGCGCACCCAAACTTTTTTTTCGCCATACTGAGCTTGATAAACAACAAGTTCTTCATAAGTTTCGCTATGTTGTGCGACTCCTAGAATTTTGTATGGAAGCCCTTTATAATGCTCATAATCACTCCCTTCTTTGATTGAAAGAGCAGCTGATGATAATTTTGGAAGATATTTTTGCTGAGATGCTGTCTTATACATTTGCTCAATCACCTCGACTGTTGCGATATTCCGTTTAAAAGACTCTTTTCTCCATGCGGCATACCCAGGATTGATACATCGATCGAATAACAAATGTATTTGCTCACATTTGCTCAAAGCCTGGAATGTAAAATGGTCTAACTTTTGATTTTCTGTGTTATAAAGGATGACTTCATTGCGCCCAATCTCTAAAGTTCCCCGAGATCCTTTAATTTTAAAAAGCTCTTGTTCTTGCTGCGCATATCGATCAATAGATAAAAATCCTTTCACTTCTCCGAAAAAGAGTTCGACCTCGGCTTTATCTTCTAATTGATTGTCAGCCATTTCCTTATAAGCATAAGACAATTTTGCATGAGCATTTGATATGCAACCAAAGTAAAGATGAAGCACATCTAAAGCATGGTACCCCATATCAAGTAACACCCCCCCAATGGCTTGTTCTTTGTTAGCCCTCCATCCGGTTGTCATTTCGGAGAGCGCAAAGTGATAAACATATTCAAAGCTGTGTATTTCACCAATAGTGGAAAGCATCTCTAGACCTTTTAAAAAAGAAGGCAGGATAATACGTTGTGTAGTCGTGACGATAGTTATTTCTTGATTTTCAATGAGGTTTAAATAATTTTTGACTTGCTCTGAGCTTATAGCCAAAGGTTTTTCTTTAATGATCAATTTCACCCCGAATTCAATTAATTTTGATGTAATGGAATGATGTAGAAAATGAGGCACTGAAACGATAGCAATATCCCACTTTCGATCTTGCAAAGCTGAGGTTAAATCTTCATAGACTCGAGGTTTAGATGAAAAGTGAGATAAATCAGGTTCATGGCGACTTTTCACAATACCGCCAACATGCATTTCATTCCTTTTTTCGACGCATTGTGCGTATAAACGGCCTCTTCCGCCGTTAGACCCTATGGTAAGCACAGAAAAAGGTTCGCTAATATTTTGATTGGAAACATTCATAATAACTCCTAGTTTTAAAATTTGAAATTTCCCTCCCATAGTAATATCTCTATAATAATAATAAAAATTAATTGTTTTAATAGATAATGATAAGATATACTAATTGAATAGGTGGATTGAATGGATTTTGATTATAACAAGCTAAAGGTATTTCTTACGGTTGTTGAATCCGGAGGGATAACATCGGCATCTAAAATTCTCCATAGAACTCAATCAGCTGTGAGTCAATCCTTGCAAAGTCTAGAGCAAAATCTGGGTTTGATCTTAATAACATGGGAAGGAAAACGTCTAAAACTTACTCGAGAGGGTGAATTTGTCTATAACGCCGTAAGCGATCGCATAAGTGCGATTGATGGACAATTAATGTCAATTATCCAGGCTAACCATGAAGTAACGGGCTATATTGAGATAGGTGTTTTGCAAGATTACTCGACGAATATCTTGGAAGACCTCTTAAGAATTTTGGCCAATTTTAGGGAAAAGTATCCTGCTGTTACATTAAAAATTCACTTCGATACAAGCTTTAACATTGAACAATCTTTACTCAATCAAAAAATAGACTTTGGATTATTGATAAATTTTCGCGAACACCATCATTTTCATGTCTTCGAAGTTGCAACCGCCGAACATATTATTGTCACTTCAAATGCATATTTAAAAAATAATCATCCTTTCCATACTGTTCAGGATGTGGTAAAAGCTGATCTCATCGACATCGATGTGTCTTTTACTTGCTTGACTCCATGGGTAAAAAAACATGCTCCTTTTTTAGTCGAAGAACTCCATGAAAAAACACCTGTTCTCACTGTCCCTAACTTTAAGTCTATTAAAGAACTTCTTTTATTAGATTGTGGGATTGGCGTCGTTCCCAAATACTTAGTTGAGGGTGAATTAAAAAAGAGAGAACTGATACAAATATTACCGGAGTTATCGACTTTGAGGGTGGGTGTAGAGTGCGCTATTTTAAAAAGAAAAAGAGAGCGTCTATGCGATGTCTTATTTAAAAAAGAAATAAGAGGCCTATTGTCGAAACTGAGCTTAGTTTAACGGCTCCTTTATGCGATGATGCACGCCTGTTCACCCAATTCATAATCCTCCGAAGCAGAATCATTTATTGTTTTTACCATCTCTAAGGCCGACAATTCATAAGGGTTCCTTGATTGCGGTAAATCGGCAGCGAATGAGCCATATTTTCTGGCAACGACTGCGGCATGAACGCTTCCCGTTCCAGCTAAGAAAACTGTGTTAAAGGGGGCCCCTTTTCGTTTAGGATCTATGTAGTAGAAACTATCAGGATAAGTATGATAAATCGCTATCGATCCATCATTTGCATTTCCCACAGTCATTTGATTGCCTTCAGTATCATTTTCAGCGCATGCGATAACTCCTCTGTAGCAAGTGGCTTCTGTGTCCATTTTCCAAAGATTCATTAACACAGCATCCCGAACACTTGGCCATCCAAATCCCAGCCTATCATTTCGCTGGCCAACCCATTTTTTAATATGGGTAGCTTGCTTGTAGTGAGGGACATGTTTGCTTTCGTCTGAAAGAGATGTTTTGTTCATCACTAGCCAGCCAATCCTACCATCTTTACAAGGAAAGCCTCTTTCTGGGGTATAACGAACATTCCCTAAAATGTTAATTCCCGGATGGCCTTTAATTTTGACCATGTTGTTAATGTTTTCAATTGTCGCTAAAACAATTTCTTCCCCTATGGCCAGTTCATTTGGGATTGGGCAGACGTAATAACTGTCTTTATCCGGACCGCTCATCAATGCTTCTAACTCTTGCGGCCATGGGGCGATTTCTCGAATCGCTTCTGTATTTCCCCAACTTTCGCAATCAATAGGCGGGTGCCTTCCAATTCGACTTTGTAATATTTCTTCTGCATCCCAATCGCCTTTCTTTTGAGCAATCTCTTCACCTCTTCTCAAAAGTTTATTGGTCTCGTTCCAGGTTTGAACAGTTGTTTCTAACTCAAGATAAGCCGGAAGGTAATTTGAATCTTTCTTAATCAGTTCTCTATAAATTTGTTGTCTTTTTATTTTAGGCAAACTCGCTGCAATGTCCATGAGCTTATCCGGAGTGATCTGGGCCATGTCATCACTTGATAAAAAAACTTCAGCATGTAATCTGTTTATCAATAAAAGAATCGTTTCATTTTTATCTTCAAATGATTGAAAAGTTTCAAGGGCTTCTTTTAAATGATTTTCTTTTAATTGTTGAATTGCGAGGTATAGTTTTGCACACTTGGCCCGTTCTAGATCGCCGCTTTGAGTATAATGATCAACGACTTCTTTGTAATCAGTGGAGCATCTTGTCCACTTGTAGGCTTCCTGATAATATTTTAATGCCAATTCTTCAGTAGAGGCTACTTCTTTTGCTTTTTCTAAAAAATATTTGGCCCTCGCCGGACTTTCTCGCTTCGGTTTTTCGCAGTTGACTAAAATATCTTGTTTAATGTGCCAAATTTTCTCTAATTGTTTCTTATTGAGATTGCTTGCTATCTTTACCTCTTTCCTGCAAGTTGGACATGTATTTGAGGTTTTTAGCCAATTTTCTATACTCCCTCGATTGTAAGCTTGCTCACAATCGCAAGATAAAAATACAGGGTTAAGGAGTAGTTCATGCGAAATAGGACACATTAAACCTTTATCCACATCTCCGCTTTTTAGATTCAATGCATTTCGGTGTTGATTAAACTCCTTCTCAACCAAGTCAATGATTTCCAGTACATCTGTAGACAAGGGCAATCGGACAGGCGCTGAAGAAAAAACGGTGGCGGACATTTTTATCAAATCATTAAAAATAAAGCCAATAGTAGTGGAGAGTTTAGGGTGATTGATTGTCACTGTGGGTGGTTCAGAAGACTCACCTTGTGGAAGGGATTGGTATTGATATAGCGGATTCCAAGTGACTTGCAATGACATAGTATCTCCTATTAGACAATTAATTAAATTAATACATTAATTGTAAACAATTTATAATAAAAATCAATCTTTTTTTGATATTTGATTATTATTTATTTTGTTAATTAATATTAATTTAATAAATGCTTGCAGGACTTTTTTTTCGCTATACTGAGAAATTGATTATATACTGCTTCCAGTTGAATATTGGACTTTTGGGCTAGCTTGAAAGCTCCCGCGGTTGAGAGATCGCAAGAGGCATAGTATTAAATCAATACA
>JANWJE010000003.1 GCA_025451995.1 Parachlamydiaceae bacterium
GAGAAGCAAACTACAGCGTAATAAATTTCGCAGGAAGGGGTTGTTTTCCCCCTTCCGAGAAATTTATTTAGCTGTAGAAAGCTTCTCTCCGAAGATGAGTTCAAAAATTGTACAAAGTCGAGTTTAAAACTTCTTTCATTTTTTCTCTATTAAATGCCTTTTTATCCGAGAACAAGAACGCACTATTTTTTTTCATTTCAAGGACAATCTCTTTTCCGTTTTTCAAAACATTCTTGATAATCTCCCATGGAGGAGGAAAAAGAGATATCGATCCTTGATGCAATAATCCTCCCTTCGTTCGTCTTTGGGCAGAACCTCCAATTTTTTTTCCATTTGCAAAGATATCAAAAGGTGTGGCTTCTGCCATACAAAAAGGTTGTTTTTTGTTCAAGCTAGAAACGGCAGTTGATTGTTTTAAGTTCAAACAAGAACTTTTTTGATACAAATAGGAATTCATTTCTTTATCGCTTAACTCATCGATTGCCTCTGCAATTTTCCTATTAATCATACAATAGTTGTCTAATGGATTTAAAAAACAATATTTGCTTGGAATGAGAATTGAAAAAGCAAAATCTGATAAGTGAAAAATGATTCCCCCGCCGGTTGGCCGCTTGACTCCTTGGAGGCAATATGAATTCAACCGGTCCAGAACGATATGATGACTTGGTTCTATAAAATAGCCATATGTTAAGCAAGGATCCCATTCATAGAAATGAAGGATAGCCTTGCCATTAGGATCTAATTGTTGAAGCATCTCGAAATCTTTTTTCATCACCTCTGCCGGAGAAGTTCCTAAAGATTCAACAATTTCCCAGTTCATTATACCACCATCTAGTTAAAATTTTTCATTTTGGCTAGCGTGAAAGCTCCCGCGGTTGAATCATTGCAAATGGGTCAATATTAAATCAATATAGACCCATTTGCAATGATTCAACCCCGGGACTTTGACGCAGCCAAAATGAAAAATTTTAACTAGATGGTGATATAGAGATCTATTTATGAATTAAGGGATGCAGGTTGCTTTTTAATGGGTCATTAAACACGTAGCCTAGTTTTTTAAGATAATGTGTATGAGGATCTTTAGGCTCATGTTGATAATGGGAATTTGCATTGCAATAAGCGATTAAATAATAGGATTGAAATTCATGTCTAAAAATTGCATCCCAATGAATCGACTTGTCCGGTTTAAAATAAAGAAATTGACCTTTTTGATTGGGATACGGGTCGATGTTCCCCTCATTTTCTGCCGGATTACTATGGCCATTTCTAAGGCAAATCATTAAACCGCAAGAAATGCCATTAATCGAGCTCGATTCTTGCAAAGAACATTGATCTTTAAAATAAGGATCGATGGCTGATTGTTTTTCTGTAAAATACAGATTCTCGCTTCTTTCAGGAATATATTGATCAAAAGCCAAACGAAGGGGTTTTTTTTCTATTAATTCAGTAGCGATATCGGCAAAACGAGTATTTGTAATTATTTTCTTTAAATAGGGATCAGATCGCCAAAGGTCTCGCCCTCGCATAAAGAGCTCGTCGGATTTCATTTTGTCTTTAGATTGTTGAGGCATCCGCTCTGATAAAACTCTATCGATTGCTTGGTTTGTTAAATCCAACTGATCATCAGAAAGCATCTCATCAAAGATAATCCATCCATTTTTATTAAAAAAATCTCGATGTTGTTTTGCAGTAGAAAATTTCATAGTTTTACAAAAAAATTAAAGGGAATGATAGCAAAAAAAAAGATTGTTGCCTAGAATTGATCTTATGAATCAGATGAAACACCTCGAACAAAACATTTCTAATATTGAATCTAAGATCGGCTATACCTTTCAAAATCGATCTTTGCTCGCCCTAGCCTTTATTCATCGCTCATTCATCAATGAAAATAAAGAAATCACTGAACACAATGAAAGGCTTGAGTTTTTAGGAGATTCTATCTTAGGGATGCTGATTTCAGAATATCTTTATCGCCATTTACCAACAACCCCTGAGGGACAGCTTTCCTATCTCCGTTCCCGACTTGTAGAAGCCAGCTCGTGTGTCAATTATATTCAAAAATTAAAATTATCTTCTTTTATCTTACTGGGCAAAGGGGAAAAAATGAATGATGGACGAGGAAGGGATACAATTTTAGCTGATTTTTTTGAAGCAATCGTAGGAGCAATTTATTTAGACGGAGGCATTGAAGCTGCAAGGAATTTTATTTTCAAACATTTTAGCGAACAGATTCAAGAAATTTTAAAAACCCCCTTAAGCAATTGGAAAGCTCTTTTGCAAGACTATTGCCAAAAAAAATATCAGCAAACCCCCATTTATCAGGTCTTGCAAGCCTTTGGTCCCGACCATAGTAAAATCTTTGAAATTTCAGTGTTAGTCAATCAACAAGAGTTAGGAAGAGGCAAAGGTGCATCAAAAAAAGAGGCTCAACAAGCCGCTGCTGCTGACGCTATTTCCCATTGTAAGCTATCATGAAAAAACAAAAAAATGTTTGGTTTTGTTCAGACTGCGGTCAAAAACAATTAAAGTGGAGCGGCCAATGCCCCTCCTGCCAACAGTGGAATACGTTTCAAGAAGAAATTGAATTATCATCCCTTCCTCGACGGTTTGAGTCCCAATCCTTACAAAGCAGCCGTCCTGTTAAAATTACCGAAGTAAAATTAAATGAAACACCTCGCATATTAACGTCTATTGGCGAATACGATCGTTTGATCGGCGGCGGAATTGTGCCCGGATCTTTAATTTTAGTGGGAGGAGACCCTGGAATTGGTAAATCGACACTTCTTTTACAGCTTTCACATTCTCTAGCATCACAGGGATTGATTGTTCTTTATGTTTGTGGTGAAGAATCGGTTGAACAAACGAGTTTAAGAGCACAGCGTTTAAATATTCAAAGCGAAAATCTTTTATTATTATCGGAATCAAATTTTTCCCTCATAAAAAGCCAAATCGATCAACTTAATCCAGATGTATTAATTATCGATTCCATCCAAATCGTATATAAAAGTGAAATCACCTCTGCACCAGGCTCTGTTAGCCAGGTAAGAGAAACAACTGCAGAATTTATGCACCTAGCAAAAGGAAGGGGAATAGCCACTTTTCTCATTGGACATGTGACAAAATCCGGAGAAATTGCAGGGCCTAGAGTACTCGAACATTTAGTCGATACGGTCCTCTATTTTGAAGGGGACAAACAGCATCATTATCGAATGATCCGAGTTGTCAAAAATCGATTTGGCCCAACTGATGAAATCGCCGTCTTTCAAATGAAACAGTCGGGCTTATGTGAAGTTCCGAACCCTTCTGAGATTTTTCTAGAAGAGAGGCGAAAAGAAATCAGCGGATCTGTCATCATCCCCACCTTGGAGGGATCGCGGCCTATCTTAGTGGAAGTGCAGGCTTTGGTAACAGATACGGTCTTTAGCACACCTTCAAGGCGAAGCGCGGGAATCGATCAAAATCGGTTGGCGCTTCTACTGGCAGTTTTAGAAAAAAGAATGGGCTATCAATTACACCGCTGCGATGTTTTTGTTTCAGTGGCCGGAGGACTGCGCATCGTTGAACCCGCAATTGATTTAGGAATTTTGTTAGCAGCAGCTTCTTCTTTAAAAAACAAAGTGATCGATCCTGAGACAACAGTTGTCGGAGAAGTGGGCCTTGGAGGCGAGGTAAGGAGTGTTCATCGAATTGAAAGCCGTTTAAAAGAAGCGATTCATATGGGATTTGAGCGATGCATCATTCCAAAAAGAAATGTGAAGGGAATTGCTGAAGATTTGCGCAAAAAAATAGAAATCAGAGGTGTTGAATTTGTAGAAGAGGCAGTCAATGCTATGCTTAAATAACAACATGACACTATCCGTTGCAGCTCGCCCATCCACTCTTTCAAAAGCTCAGGTAAAAGAAATCTATGAGCAATTGATTCTCTCTCACCCCTTACTCAAGTTTGAAATCACTTACATTTCAACACAAGGGGATAAAGACAAGAAGACATCTCTACGCCATTTAGATAAGACAGATTTTTTTACTCAAGAAATCGATCAATGGGTGTTATTAGGGAAAAATAGAATAGGAATTCATTCAGCTAAAGATCTTCCTTTTCCACTCGCAACAGGCCTTGAGATCTTTTGCTTGACCAAGGGGATTGATCCATCGGATAGTTTGGTTTTAAGAAGGGGAGAAACTTTGAATCGTTTGTCTCCTTTGGCAAAAATAGCAACATCTTCTTTAAGACGAGAAGAGCAAGTCAAACAATTGCGCAATGATTTTACTTTTTGCGATTTAAGAGGAACCATAGAAGAAAGACTTCAAAAAATGGAATCGGGTGAAGTGGATGGTGTCGTCATTGCTGAAGCAGCCTTGATACGATTGGGGTTCACCGATTTAAATAGAATAAAAATACCCGGTAAAACAGCTCAGGGGCAAGGACAACTGGCAGTTGTTGGCAGGGAAATAGATAAAGAGATAAAAGGTTTGTTTTCTTTTATGGATGTCAAACAAATCAATGCCTAAAAAAATTCTCTATTTGGGTTTGGATCCTAGCCATTATGGCAAAGAGAATGTTGTCCATTGTCCAATGATCCAAATTTCTCCAAAGCCTTTTGGAGAAATAAAAGAAAGCCTGCTCAAGTTCAATGAGTACACTCACATCATCATTACATCAAAAACGACGATTTCAATGTTAGATCTCTATTTTAAGGAAATCGGATCAACCATACAGGAATTAAAAAAGAAAAATGTGATCGCTGTGGGTCATGTGACAGCCAAATATTTAAACAAAGCAGGAATCGCATGCCGGATTCCTCAAAGCGAGACAGCCGAAGGAGTGGTTGAAGTGTTGGAAAAATTGGATCTATGCAATAGCTACCTCTTTCTTCCCCAATCAGCACAAGCGAGACCTGTCATTAAATCGTATCTTATCCATAGAAATATACGGGTAGAAATATGTGAAATCTATGATACGAAAACACTCATCCCTAAAATTTTACCCCAACTTGAAAACTTTGATGAAATTGTGTTCACAAGCCCATCAACTGTTAAAGCATTTCTAGAAATATTCGGCACTTTTCCAAAAAACATCCAATTAACCCCCATCGGCCCTATAACAGCTAAATTTCTTCCTTCAAATTAACAAAATATATAAGGTATATACTCGTTCTACTTCAAACGTAGAAATTTTACTACGTCGGCTTGGCTCTTCTTTTGCATCTGCCTGCATCGCACAACAAATTCCAAGTTGTGCTGCTTCGGCACCAGCTACGCTTGATGCAAA
>JANWJE010000004.1 GCA_025451995.1 Parachlamydiaceae bacterium
AGGCATTGTATTGATTTAATACTATGCCTCTTGCGATCTCTCAACCCCGGGGCTTTGAAGCAGCCCAAAAGTCCAAGATTCAGCTGGAAGCAGTATATACCAAATTAATTTTATTACAGAAAGGATTTCAAATCTCAAAGAGACAACCAGCTAACAGGTGGCAAATCCCGATGGGGAAAACAAATTGAAACGCAGAGGAACAAGCACGAGTCGCAAAGGCGCAGAGTTTTATAGTCCTCTTTCTCTTTGAGTTGGTTTTTTTATTTAATTAAAAATTTTAAAAATGTATAATTGTTTTGAAAAAAAAAGATATTATGAATATTCAATTTTTTAAAAGCTCAAATATTTCAATAATAAAAAATACGGTTCAGTTTATCAATAATTTAGATAAAAGAATCATTCTTATTGGATCGGCCATATTGGTGGGAATAGTGATATTTTCATCCTATTTTTTTTCCTCCCCCAAAAAAATAACTAAAATTGAAGAAAAAGCAGAAAAGACTGCCCCTTCAGTTTCGAAAGTTTTTAATCACACTTTCCCCACTACTCATTCTTCTGTCATTTCCGAAAACAAATGTTTAAAGATGAAAAAAGAGCTTTTCGGACACGGAGCAGTTCATGGAATTGCAATTGACAAAGATTTCGATAGCCAATTCAAAGAAATAAAAAACGTAGAAACATTCATCTCAGAAAAAGATAAAAATGATTTTGTCATCTTTTTTAGACAAATCTGGGATCATTTGAAGGTTGTTTTTTCCATGATTGAAGATATCTCTCGAGGGGATTTGTATGAAGAAGAGACTGATTTTGCGGATTCTTATAACTACAAAGGTTTGTTTTCAGAAGAAGATGGATCGGGAATAGGACGAAGATCTTTTAAAAGTTTAAATGAAAAACGCTCTTATGAAATGGGAAGGTTTGAAGAAAAAAAATTAATGATGGGAGAAAAGCGCGACTATAAAAAACCGACGCAGATTGGCCTTTTTAAAAACGAATGGATTTCGAGGGGATATTGTCATTGGGAATCAACAAATTATTTTGGGGAATTTGAATATAACAAGGAACTCAAAACCCTCTATATTTTAAAAGGGATAGCATGTGGCAAAGCCGATGAAGAAAAAAAATTTATTGGGACAATTATTCATCAAAAGACAAAGATTTATGAGAAAAATTCATTGATTGCGTGTATTGCTTAAAAATGTACATACAATTATTATCATTTGTTATAGAGGTATGAACCCATATAAATTAAGGTGTGCATGTGGAGCAATTCGTTGATTTGCTAAAAGAAGTAAATCTAGCTCAAATTTTTATCATTTTTGTTGGCTTGTGGGTGTTTTATAGTCGGTTAGATAACAAAATTGAGAAAAACAAAGCGGAATTGAAGCAAGATATTGAGAAAAACAAAGCGGAATTAAAGCAAGAGTTTGAGAAATTAAAGCAAGAGTTTGATAAATTAAAACAAGATGTCCAGAAACTTGGCGAAAAGGTGGATGATGTTGATCGACGGCTTTGCCGCATCGAAGGGAGCTTAGCGACACAAGGACACTGTCTTTTTAACCAGGCGCGGCCTGAGCAAAAGGCAGAATAGAAAACTTAACCATACGCGAGTAATAAAGCTTTGGCGACGTTTGCGATATAGGCATTCTTTTCATTTTTTAAGATGTTGGCTAATTTTAATCCCTCTTCTCTTTTGCCCATCAAAAATAATGTTTTAGCCAAATTGAGAAGTGTGGGGCCATGGTCTTCAGATTCTAATTTGAGTGCTCTATCAAAACATTTTAAAGCCTTATCAAATGCGTTGATTTGAAGATAAAGAGCGCCGAGGGTTTGTGCATCATAAACGCTTTCGGGATCTAAGATTTCTAATGCTTCAAAGAAAGGGAGGGCAATATCATATTTTCCTTGGCGAATGTACGAAAAACCGGTATAGCGCAAATCTTCAAAGTGCTCTTCGTTCCATTTCAACCTTTCTTTCCAATTGATCCCACTCATCAGTTTTTATCCTTGCAAGAACTGTCCGACGCGACCGACAATAAAGCTAATCCAACTATTGATTTGTTTAATTTGCTCAAAGCAGCTCTTTAAAGTGTTCTTTTGTTTTTTTTCATCTTCCGTTTGGCATTCGATATCATCTAAATCTTTTTCGGTTTTCTCTTCTTCCTCAAAAGAGCCCAAACTTGGGGCCACTCTAAAAAAACCAAAGGGAGAGCGGCGTTGATATCTAAACTTTGGAGGGGGAAAGAAATAAGCCCATGGATATTGGATCGCTCCAACGCCCAGCAAGATATCCATTTCCGATAATTTTGGGAAAAAATCGAGAACTTGAATTTGAGGGGGGATGCTCGAAGCTTCATCTAAATGGTACTGCTGATTGATTTGTTCAATCATGGTCGTTCTGCGAGCATATTGGAGGTAAATTCCAATATCGAGTTTATCAATGGTTACCATAATTACACCTCACAGCAGAGTTTAACGATATGATCCCTATTTTGCATTGATTTTCTGCTCTAACCCTTTTTACTTAAACTTAGAGCCTGGCATAGGCTCTTGACCTTGATTCCATATTTTATTGGCGATTTCTTCAAAAGTTTCAGCGAAACCTTTATTTTCTTTAAAATTAGCCATAAAAGTCTCTTTTGTTTAAGAAAACCCTACAGTATAATTATCTCATAATTTAAATTTAGTTAAAATAATAATTTAAACAGGTGACCCATGATCTACCAACCGCTAATCAATCACGCACATACCCATGATTTACGCTTAAATACCTTAGTTCACGATGAGGAAAACCAGTTAGAACAAACATCGGAAAATATTTCCGAAGAAATTGTCGTTAGAGCGATTTGGAATCAAAGATGTCAAAGAACGAAGGAGTTAGCAAAAACTGGATTTAAATGGATATTCCCCTTCTGTCGCGATTTCACCGCAGAAGAAAGTGATGTGTTTCATGATCGATTATTAGAAGAAGGTGAGAATGAAACTCGACCCTCAGATTTTAAAACGGTACTGTTCTATACGCAAGGCACTTGGTGTTATCTCTTTTGTGAAATAGTCGATTCTTCCTTTAACGTCGGTACAATCCTTAGGATTGTCGCTGTTACCTCCCTTGTACCGGCAATTTTTTCTGAACCAAAAAGAACGGGGTGCTTATTTGTTGCCAATACTTTAGCCTACTTTACATTGATCGGAGTGGGTCAATATTATAGCAACCCCACGATAAAAAGTTTATTTTTTAGGAGTATAGGGATAATCTGTCTGCCCCTTTCTGCCATGGCTGTCGAAGAATGTGCTATGAAAAATGGAAAGGCTTCAACTGCAAGTATGATTGGCACAGTAGCCCTTATCACTTCAATCTATTGCATGGTGATTTTTTCACAAATGGACCCACAAAAAAATCACATTTCTGAAGATACATTCACGGCAATATCGCTTTCTTCCATTCCCTTCCTTTTGGGAGCCAGTTATTTGGGGATGCAACTGGGAAAAACTATCCCGCGATAACATTTTCTTTACTTTTATTTATTTTTTATCAAAATTATTCAAAGGATTGGAACATGTCTACTATTCTTTTTTTTATTTTTATGTCAGTTTTTTGTTTTGCAAATAGTCAACCGATGATTATCGGTCATAGAGGGGCTTGCGGGTATGCTCCAGAAAATACGTTGCTCTCTTTTTCAAAAGCGATAGAAATGGGCGTCGATGCAATTGAACTCGATGTCCATACCTGCAAATCCGGCGAGTTGATCGTCATCCATGACGATACATTGGATAGGACGACAAACGGGAAAGGAGAAGTGTCGCAACTCACTCTATCGCAAATTAAGGAATTCCGATGCGATCAAGATCAAAAAATTCCAACTCTAGAAGAAGTTTTCAATCTTGTTCAAAAGCAATGCATCATTAATATTGAATTAAAGGGATTGAATACGGCCAATCCTGTCGCAGATCTCATTCAAAAGTTTGTCAGCGAAAAAAAATGGTCCTATGACAACTTCTTTGTTTCTTCATTCGATCACCCGGAGCTTGTCGTTTTTCATCAACTTCTGCCCGCTGTTAAAACAGGGGCTTTAATGGAGGCGATCCCTGTTAGCTATGCATCTTTTGCGATAGATGCAGAAGCCACTCATGCAGTATTATATTGCCACACAGTCAACCAAACATTTGTCGACGACGCTCATCAAAAAGGATTGAAAGTTTTTGTCTATACTGCTTCCAGCTGAATCTTGGATTTTTGGGCTGCTTCAAAGCCCCGGGGTTGAGAGATCGTAAGAGGCATTGTATTGAATTAATACTATGCCTCTTACGATCTCTCAACCGCGGGAGCTTTTAAGCTAGCCCAAAATTCCAATATTCAACTGGAAGCAGTATATACCGTCAACGAACCTAATGAAATGGTGTTTTTACAGAATTTGGGAATTGATGGATTTATTTCAAATTATCCAGATAAATTAATAGAACAATTAAACTCGACTTTGTTCAATTTTTGAACTCATCTTCGGAGAGAAGCTTTCTACAGCTAAATAAATTTCTCGGAAGGGGGAAAAACACCCCCTTCCTGCGCAATTTATTACGCTGTAGTTTGCTTCTCTCTCGAATATTCGTCCAAAAATTGTACAAAGTCGAGTTAAACATAGATAGATCTTAAATTAAAACGTTATTGAATTTAAATTAGATAGATAATATTATCATTCTTTTTTTATTCTTTTTTTTATCAAGGTTCAACCAAATGGATCCTATTTCGCATAAGCTCAATTATTCACTAAACACAACTCTTTACCAGCAAAACCAAACATCCTCAACTTCATCTTTACCTCCTGAAATTATTTCTTCTATTGAAATTCCAACTGCCGATGTTTCATCGCTTAAAAAACGATCGATCACGCAGGAAAAAGATCGAAAAATCAAGCAAAAAGGAGAAGAATTAAAAAAAGAAATGGTTGAGATGGACACGCTTTTGTATGAACAACCCGATGCTGTCTGGCTCTTAGAAGATTTGGCAATGCTTGTTAATAACCCAAATAATTATAACGTCATATTAGATCTCGATGGTAAAAAATTTTATGCTCATCGGGAAATACTCGCTTCAAGATCCCCAATGTTCCGTGGTCTTCTATTCGGATTTTATAAAGAAAATGAACAATCAACCATCAAATTGATACCGGTGACCACACCAAAAATTTTTGAAAAAATTTTATTTTACATTTACACAGGACAAATAGAGATCACTTTAAATGATCTATTACTTATTTACCTTGAAGCTGATTATTATGAATTACAGGAATTAAAAGAATTATGCATCAACACTTTTACTAAAGAATTAAACGAAGAAAATGCTTTTAATCTTCTTATTAAAACTCATGCTCATCCCGGGTTGGATCTGTTTTATAATGAAGTTTTATTATATTGTTTACATGATGAGTCTTTGTTTACTTCTTATGATGATCTTCCAGAAAAGATTGCAAACGATATCGCGTTATTAAATGATTCGCCGCTATCTCTTAATATGAATGGAAACTGGATGGTTGATCAAGCCGAGCCCAACCTTTGGTTTGAATCAAAACTTGAGAACAGTCAATTTTTAATAAAGCCATGCGGGGAAAGAGAGGCTATTCTTTTTATAAAAATAGACCCTGTCAATCATTTTAGAAAAAAAACATTTCCCAACAATTATTATACCAACGATCCTTTTTATCAAACCAGCTTTTATAAAAAAAATGAAACATTCACATTTGAATTAGGAAACAAGGAATGGGAATTAAAAATCGGTCAAAATAGTGATAATGGTGAAGACTCAGAATTGGCTGAATCTTTGATTGCCAACACTAACTGCACTGCGATTGTTTTTGAAATTCAATCAAAAGAAAATAAAGCCATAGCGATCGATGGAAGGATCGTTCGTCTCAGTACGATTAGAGAGTATGGTCGGTGTTTCTTAGAAAAAAAGGACCTTTCTAATACTCGAGAAAATGTTTTTATCCATATAAAAAAAAGGGATTTTCATTTTGATGAGTGCGGCCAAGTCAATATCTACTCAAAAAATTATAACATAAAACATGACCCTCTTTTTTTTCAAATCAATATTAAATTACGGAATAAAAATCATCATCCCTCGCCCTGCACTGTATCTCATTGTACCAATGCGGTTTTTACATCTTTGATGAGACTGTCTGATACTTGCAATGAAGAGGCTAATTCTCTTGCATTTCAATGCGAGGACGAAGTCTTTTTTGTCTATAGATCCTTCTTAAAACAAAGAGCCCCTATCTTTTATCACAGTCTAAACCTACAAGAAAGCAGGTATTATCCCGATATTGAAAAAAATCTTTTCCAAATTTTTCTCAATTATATTTATACAGGCAAACTCACTTTGAACACTATCGAAAGGGGAAGAGATCTGTATTTACTTGCTCATCGATTTAAAATGGACAATCTCCTCGCATCTTGCAATCAATTTTTAAAAACAGAAGTGTCCATCCATAATGCCTTTGGACTTTTAGAAAAAATTGATAGGGAAAAAGAGGCGAAATTGTATAAAGAAATCATTAAAAAAATCGCAAGAAATGCAAGAAATATTTTCATCGAGGACAACCGAGATTTCATTGATTTAGAACCCTTGGATTTTTTTGAAATCTTAAAAAGTTCTCTCTTAAATCTTCGAGAAGAAGAAGTGATCAAAGGAACTGCATTATGGTTAGAATCAAAACCAAATTGGGAGCAACTACTTGAACAAGCAAAACAATATCTTCGCCCTTCGCTCATTCATTTAAGAAATCTATGGATGATTGTTTCTAAAGTGAAAGTTAACGGCCAATCCTTTTTTTCGTCTGCTGAACTCCATGAAATGAGTATTAATATTTCTGAAAAAAAGAAAATCCACAAAGAAAGAGAAGTTAAAATTCCTTGGTTATTGCCCATCACCGATACCACCTTTTATGTTCAAAAAGACCAGTACGCTGAAAATGAAACGATTGTTTATTGGCAAATTCCTCTATTTCTTGATGAGGATCTAAATACAAGAGAGGTTCTAGAAACGAAAAGTAATCGCTATGAATTAAGATGTCAATACGATGCTCACGAATACGATAAGGCGGAAGTGTATTTCACTGTAAAAAAAATCAGTGAAAAAACAATCGCTTCAATTGAAGGCTATCTCGTCACTGAAGAGGATTTTAACAGTATAGAACTTAAACATAAGAATAAGAATGATGATACATCTGATTCAGATTACGATTCCGATTCCGATTCCGATTCCGACGATCCAGAAGCTTTTTTACCCTATCCACTCCTTCACCAAAGGCAACGCTTTGGAGGAACACCCATAGTCATGCTAAATCATACAAGTTCCTTTTCAGAGCTATATCATAAGAGGTTTATTTTTAATAACTGTTTGCACGTTCAAGTGAGAATCCAAGAATTTTAACTATACGGCTTCCAGCTGGAAGCAGTATCTACTTATTTTGCGAAAATAATAGAAAAAAAGTTTGTTTTCTGTATTATTGTTATAATTAATAATAAAAAGAAGTTTTAAAGGAGTTTTATGAATAATATGAATAGTTTGAATGGCACGTTAATTCCTACGCGTTATTCTCTGAATAATATGAACAACAACCTTCCAACAGTACCTGGTTTTCCAGGTGATTTTGGACCAATTCCAACAATTGCTCTTCCACCTATACAACCGACGTTTGGCACAACCCCTGCGAGTCGAGAGATCCATTACACTGCATTCAATCCGCATTATCTTATCCACTTTCAATTTCAAGAAATTTTACAACAACAAGGTTGCGATGCTGCTTTGGAATTTTACAATACAATCATTCAGCGCGATCCTTCTTATGAAAATTTCATTCCGGAAATTAAAACAAAGGACTTATATTGCGCAATTTACAGAACGCAATTAAAAATCTGTCAATTCGTTTTAACTTGTTTAAATGAAGAATGTCTAGGACGGCCCTCTCTTTTTAATGAGTATAGAGGCTTATCCCGTGAATTCAATAAGCTGGAAACACTTATCAACCATCCTTTCAATATCGATGCCCTCTACTGTCCGACAGGGGAAATTGCGCAAGCAACCAATCAACCGAGCATAGAGACTCCGCAAGAGGGGATTACAGCTGCTTTTCTTCCTGAAAATGACATCGATTATTTAAAGGATGTGGCCGCCTGGAAGCGGAGATTATCCTTATACCTTAATCCAGAAGAAATTAGAGATCCTGTATTAGCTAAAATTGACGTGCTGTTGGAAGATCTACAGGATGAACAAAAATTAGATAGGATCATGGAGAATCTTTTCAGCCGAGGGGCAGAACATACCTATTTATCGGGTGTGATATTGCCTCCAATGGACTTTAACCAGCGCAAAGATCTTGAATCATGTTTTGTTGCAACTGTTCTAAGACATCATGTAATAAAAAAAGAGCAATCTCCTAGTGAATGTGCACTTGCTCGAGAAACTTTTAGAGATAGATTGTCATCTGACTATGGCTCATTTATGAATGAGGCAGAGAATGGGCAAATTAATGATAATGAAATCACATGGCTGCATCGCTTTGAAAGGGCTGTTCTATTGGCAAAATCTTATATCGAAGCAAAGCGCAATAAAGGGTTATTCCTTTCTGTTGCCAATCTTTTAGAGGGTAGCGATGATTTGACCCGTTATATCACAGGCAGTCATACCTCAAGAGAAACAAAAAGAAGAGTTCTTCTAATTGAGCATAACTGCGACGTTAAACCCAGAAAGAGGACTCGCAAGTTAATGTCAGCACCAATGTACATGAGTTCTACAATGTCCATAAGTCCTATGAGTGCACTCAATTTATCTATGACGATTGCTAATAAAATAAAGCAGCATCAGTTTCAAGCGCACTATTTTCAATATAAAGAGGCGTTTGCTAGAGGGGATCATCAACATGCTGAATCTATCAATGCAACAATAAGAAGGGAAACTCCAGGTTTCGAATCCTTATGCAATAATAAGTTGGAATACAAAAAATTTGCAGCATTGCAGTTAGAACTAAGCGAGTTCGAATTGGAATCGAGTAAAATTGAGTTGTTATCTCTTAAAGCCAAACTCGTGGAAAGCCCAGTAATAGTGACTGCATATAAGACTATGGGCAAACAGATTGAAATAATTAGCTCTTATCAACAGCAATTAAAAGACTATCTTTCAGAAATGGAAGATGAAAATGTCAGACAAGGTGTTGAAGTAATGGAAGTTTAATTTCTATAAATGCCAACTTTTGAACCATTAGACCTCTTGAATTCAAAAAACCCAGACCTTCGTCTGGGTTTTTTTATAGGAAATAATTTATAATAATTTTTTATTTAAATAAGTGAAATAATATGAATGCTAATTTAAAAATCAATCTTACTTCTCGCGATTATAATAGTTCTATTAATAAAGAAAAATACCTTCGAGATCCACGATCTCCACGCTTTTTAGACTTGAGCGGTCGCTTTGAAACTTCGCTCGCTTATGGAATTGGATTGTTTATGATAGCGACTGGTTGCTTCGTTGCTGGGCAATGGTCGACATCATTGAAACAAAGAAAAGTTGATGTCTATACACAAGCAACCGATCATGTATCAATGGAACCTCTCTTAGTAGGGGCTATCATTTTTATTGGCCTTGCCTATCTTTATTGCGCTCATAAGAACGTATCAGGAGTTAAGCAATATGTCAAAAACGGCATCGACCTATCCAATCAATATGAAATAAATGGAGATTATTCAAGAGCGTTAACAGTGGTAGAGAATTGTCAGACATTGCTGAAAAATTCTTCACTTTCACCATTGGAGGTGACATTATCCAAAACAGCGAGTCTTTTAGAATCAAAGGTCCTCAATTTTGGATATTCGCACCTGTTATTTGATTCGCAATATTGTCCGCAATCAGAGCTTTTACAGCTTCTAGAGTATTTAGGGATGCCCTCTTTCAATGACACAGAACTAGCTATTTTGCAAATCAATCAATGGGCTCAAGAAAATTTAAAAAATAGAAAAAATCAGTTAAGTCGTTTTGATGTATTAAAAGAGACAGTGTTGCCTCTATTAAAAAATGTAGGATATCTTGATCAATCTCATGCACACTTTGATACTTATGAGGGTGCTATTCTTTCAGGAGGTACGTTAGAAGACGCGCGGATTCAGCTTTGTTTGCTTGCAAAACAATGGAATAATGGCATTAAATTCCAAAATATTCACTTCTTAACGAGCGATCGTACTTTGAAGGATCAGGAGAAGGACCAATTAATAAACGATAAAAGAATAAGAAAAGTGACCGAGTATATAAAAAATGCGAAAAGGTGGGGTCGACCTCAAACATGGAGCTCGAGAAGGGTTCCATCCTGCTCTTATATTTTGCCTGAGCAAGACGGTTGGCAGCCTAAAATGGGACTTCCTACTACTGAAAGCGAAATCCCTCAATTTATTTGGGGGCAATCGGACATTCCAAGAGAGATGCGCTCAATAAAGTTGAAAAAAGGGTCACCCCAAGAATGGAAAAACACAACGCCAGCTCGAGGGCGATATTTAATGATCTCAAATTTTCCGCACACAATCAGCCAAGATCTAAAGCTAAGAGCTTTTGCCCCAGTTGGCTGTACATTTGATTCTATTGGCCCCTCTTATCATCAAGAAAACATCGGAGCTATTCTCGATGATGTGGCTCAATCGATTAATGAGTGCGCACGGGCTTGGAAACGATCGAATGAGTTGATATGAGTTAAATTAACCTAACAATAGGAGGATGTTATGAAAATATTTTTGATAGTAGGACTGAGGGTATTTGCGTCAATATTGAATGCTAATCCAGGAGAATTGAAGCTCGTCAATGATCCTACATCCAGTATTTTAGAATTCAATGAACTGAATTTCGCCCCCGATTTGAGATATCACGCAAACCACAAACATAACCATGCATCTCATTCTACCATGCATTCAAAGAAACCCATAAAGGCCTATCTATCTGCATTTACAGATCTCCCATTATTGTACGATAGCGGAAATAGGATTCAATTTAATAAAATGGATTTTGAATTAGATAAAATAATTAATGTAGAATATCATTTAGATGAATTTACTTTTGAAACCTATTTAGAATTAGAGAGCGGAATTGTTCTTTATGGCGATCATCTTACCCAATTTCATAAAGGAGAACTCGTTGAAATAAAATATAGCGACAATAAAAGAAAGCTAACTCTTCATCAAAAAGGAGATAAGCATCCCCATATTTTCTTTTGCATCACTGATGATCCATGCCGGCTTTATAAACACATCTAACTAATCCCATCAAGAACTCCTGCAATCCTACTTCTCATATAACTGTGTGACAATAGCCTTCACTGATTGACATTCTTGTTTATTATAATTGATATAAACCGGGGGGAATATCGGATGCATCTCAGCATAATTTTCTGCTGTAGATTCCGATAATGCACCCATTCCGAGAACATACATCACATCATCAAAAAATCGATCCCGTATTTCTGTTATTTCTTCTTCATTAAAGAATGGCGTGGATTTTAGTTTAGATGCCATTGCATGAGCTCTTTCTTTTACTGATGGGATCTCTTTATAATGGACATAGAAGGTCATTTGACCAATCATGTAACGATGAAAAGCATTTGAAATCCTTTGTTCCTCATCTAACTCACTCACATTTTCTTTAGTGAAAATTCTCGCTTCAATAATTTCATTGAAGAGATGAAGGCATACATCTTTAAATGATTTTAAATCGGCCCCTTTATCGTTAATTTTTTCTAGCATTTCATCGACTAGAATAAGATTTGCCCGGTTAAACTCCTCTTTGCCGACCCATTCCAACCATGTTTTATAAAATTCATTTTGGGAGACCATGCTCTGATAATTTGCATGCGTCCAAGCATGATCGCCGATAAAGAATTTTTCAAAGTGTAATTTAAATGCTATTAATTTATCTTCTTTCCCTTCTTTGATTAAATTGCGCCAATAAGAATCATCTCCGAGAACTGCAAATTGCACATTGGCATAAAGGATTGCCTTCATCATTTCTTCTGAATCACCCGAAGGGCTTGCTTTGGATAAATCCAAAGCTTGAAAAAGAGGGTAGATATCTTTGCTAAAACTCTCTTTGTGCAATGAGTTTTTTTCATTGAGGACGTCAGCGTAAAACATGTCGGCAAAAATCATTGTAATCGCTTCACTCATCATGCGCCAAGCACCATAGACGTTTTCGTTGCCTAATTGCGAAGTGCCGGTTAAAACAAGGTCTGGAACAAGATGATGATGCAAATCATGATACATAAAAATGGTCTCTTCAACCAAAGTCTTTTTTGCTGTCAGAGGAATGCCGCCAAAGGGAGGGGAGAAATAATTTTGCATCGGACGCGAAGTGCCTGCTTTGAAATAGACGCCTTCATTTAGTATTTTTGTCACTATAGGATAAAGGAGAGGCCATTTAGAACTATTGACAACTGCATTTAAACAACTATTTCTCTTAAAGAACTTTCCCACTGACATCTCTAAATTAAATTCCACACCTTCTTTTGGGAAAAGTTCTCTATTATGTTGAAGATTTTTCGGCTTTTCATAAACAAAATGTTTTTGCAAAAATTCATCTAAAGCTAGTTGTCTTGCAGAAATTTTGCCATAGGGCGATTGAATCATAGCTAATGTAGACAGCCCTAATTGATGTGTAATAAAGAGATGATCCCACCCCATAACAGTTTCATTTTTTAGCGAAGCATATTTAGGATCGATGGATCCTGTCTGCTTGCATGTATATTCCTGAAGTTTGATAGTCTTCAAAGCTCCATCTTTCCATTCAGGCATCCACACTTTTATTTGTGAAACCGTAGAAATAATTTTTCGTGCATAGTGTTGGGGTTGATTCACTACATCGAGCCCGTCGAGTTCATTCTGTTTTGTATCAAAAAGTTTGCTTTCTTCACGGAGTATATACTGCGGCGAAGGATTTGCTTTTGATAAAATGTCCAAAACCACTTGTTCTGTCATGGATTCAGGGGATGATTCAAAATTGACAAGCGCTCCATATCTTTTTTCTAAAATTTCAAGAAATTCTATTTTTTTGAGGGGGTGGTTAGTAATAACTAACACTTTTTTTCTCAAATCGTTTGCAGATTTTTTTTGAGTGATCGTAGAAATAGGAGATAGATTGTTATTTGTTATTGAAATCATTCTACACTCCACATCGCATGAACTTTCTCAAGAGAACAACTGCTTGTAAAATCTCTTCCAGGGAGAATTTTAGTAACAATCGACTTTAACTGTGCCGATTGATTTTTTAGTATTTCAAGACATTCAGCATGCTCTTGATTTGAAAATTCATTGGATCGAAAACTCCATATGTTTTTTTTATGGAAAATAAACCATCCGCCCACATTAAATCCCGCATCTGTTGTTTCATTGCAAAGATGTTCTGGATAAATTGGAGGAGCTTTTTCATTTTCTAATTTTTTGATATCAAAGCCATGATGCAGTTCAAACCGAGGAATTTGCTGAATTTTTTTAGTCGCCCATTCAGATAATTGCGTCCAGTCTACTGTGTAAGAAGTGTTTCCCCTATTATTTACCCCTATAGAAATTCCATTTTCATCAAATTCTTCCGAATAGATATCTTCTTCTAGTTCGGTCATTACCCCTTTTCCTATCAATGAAAAAGCGATTTTAAGCGTTTTCTTTACCTGATCGTAATTAAACCCTTCAACACCCATTTTTCCAGTAGAAAATGCCTCATTTTCTGCCATTTTAATGGGGTGAAAATTGGGAAGCCTTGGGTAAATAGTGGAAAAAGCAGGATCTTGCGTTTGCGGCCCTAAATGAAGATAAGCAACGGGATATATTTTGTTTTGAAAATGAGGGGAGTCCATCTCAATTTCTTGAATGATTGATTCAAGGCACGAGCGATCGCATGCATCGATATGATTATGAAAAACAGATGAATTTTCTTGTTGCGGCTCTCGCAAATAATAAGAACTTATCTTCATTATATGTCTCCTATCGAAATTGTTTTAAAGATTTCGTTGTTTGTTAATAATTCAATTGCAAGGGCCCGAGCATTGTGTTGGTTGCTTTTTTCTTCAGCTAAAGTTTTATCGGATCCCAACGGTTGAAAATAAGAGTCGAAACCAAAACCCCCTTCGCCTCTTTTATCTACCAACAAACCATGTACGCTTGCCAGAAAAATAAAGATCTCTCCCTTATTTTTCTTGCATAGGTAACAATCCCATGCGGCTTCTTTCCCTATGAATTGTTGGATCAACGCCTCATTGCTTTGCACCTCAATATTTCCAACGGTTAGTGTATTTTCTTCTACTAAAATACCTTCTTGAGCAATTTTAGCTTTTGCAATTGCTCTTTCCATCCCAACATGTTGTGGGTTTTTTGGCTCCGTGCTACCGAAAATTAATTTGGTATTTTTTGCATGATAGATATTCTCTAGTTCCAACCTTTTATTGGGATTATTCGTATTGACATACGCTATATCAAATTGAATGTCTGTGCGATGCAATTTGAAGCTATCGATCATCAATTGATCCCGTCTATTTTTTGTAGTGTCTATTTTGATGGAAAGAGAAAGAATGCTGTCTTGGACGGCATAACCGCTCAAACGAAGCAAAAGCGATCGATTCTTTCTTATCTCAGATGAAAGCCATTCTAAGTCATAGCTTTCTAAGGAATCGGATTCCACCATTAGATGATTTTTTTTCCAAACAAACTTAAGCGAAACCTCACTGATTTCTTTGAATTCAATTTGGCAAAAAAATTGAAGAAATTGAACTTTAATATCTGTATCGACCATTTCATTTGTAGTTTCTGCGATGAAATTATCCACCATTGCCTGTTTTTCTTCAGGAAATATAAGAGGCGTTTTATATTCTTCTTTTCCAGTTGATCCCTTAATGATTTTATGAGAGATGGTCACATCTTCAGCGACTTCTTGAAGCGATTGTGCAATTTCCTTTGCACAATGTTCGGTTAAAACTGATGTATACGGGATTGCCTCTGCTTGGCCAATTTCGACGAGAGGAACGCCATTTGTATTGTGATTAATATCGACAAGATCCCTTCCCGCTGCCGGCCCAGTGCAATAAATCTCCTCATTTTCTAATTTTTTAGAAAAAGGGAGTGGAATTGTTGAATTTGCTACAAACCCTCTCAATAATTTAAAGTCATCTTTAGTCGCAATAAAATTTAATAATTTAACAACTTGAATATCATATCCTGTGGCTAGGATGAGCCTGCTTGCCGAAAGTGACTTTTCTTCTCCATTTACACTATAGATGGCCTCGATCTGTCCGTTGGGGAGATGTCTGACCTTAGTGAGCGCTCCAAGAAGGGGATTTGCTTGGCCTTCTTTAATCGGAGACATAATCCCAGAGTAACGGGGTCGAAGATGCTTTTGTATGTCTTTAGGATCAACTGAAACGACGCTATTTCCCATGATGATAGCGATTTTCATGGGTTTTAAAGATTGCCTATTTCCATATTCGTATGCAGTTGAAGGACCCATCCCATAAAGAAATTCTATAAAAGTGAGGGCAGAATTTCCAAATCCTACAAGGATGAGATCCAAATCGTTTTCAGTCTTCCAAAAAGAGAGGGGATCATTCCTTGGAGTTTTTGCAAATGCTTGCTCAACTGTCATTATTTTATCATTCAATATTGCATCTGAATGCAGGATCGCTTTTTCTAAGATCGCTTTTGATTCTTCTTCCTGACAGGGGATTCTAGGTTGGCCAAGACCTGTTGCAAATATCACTTTTTTGGTGCTGATTATTTTTCCTTCTGCGGTTTTCAGAAGGTAGAGATCTCTTAATTTACTCACAGCAATAATAGGAGTTCTCAATAGGCAATCGCATTGGGAGTTGAAGAGTGTGATTCGCCCAACTTCAGCAATGAGTTTTGCGATGGGCCATCTTTCTCCGGTCAAGTCAGTCACTTGTACAGGCCCATAAGTATGCGGGAGATTGTATTTTTCCTCGCGTTGAAAGCTTGGTCCTTCATCCGGTTCATTAAGGGTATTATTCAAGTTAAAATAATGTCCGCCTACTGTGAAGTGTTGAGAGGGGAGATCTTCTTTGTCTATGATGAGAACATTGGCATTAGGTCGCTCGGCTTTCAAGCGGTTAACAAAAAGTGAGCCGTGAAATCCGGCGCCGATGACCACCACTTCCCAATGATTTTTAATATCTAAATTCTTATGCAAATTTTCAGAATGCAGGCGAAGAGAGGTGTTGATAAAATTGAGAAAAATTGAACGAATTCGCGCTCCGTAAACAAGGGGAAGGATTCGCAACCGATCTTGTTTTTCTTTTTCTGTTGAGTAAAAAGATGGATAGAAAGCATTTGGTTTTAAATTTAATGCAGCGAGCATTTCGCGATATAAGATGGGTTCTTGCGCGATCACCTTTATCAATACGTCTAGCTCTTCAAAGCCGCTCCTTTCGCCGTAAAGGGATTCAATGAGGAGCGGGGAGGGAATTAAAGCTTTATTTTGGAATGTTTGGATAAGGTCAAATGGTAAATTTTTCAAGGGGGATTTTTCGATAGATTCTTTTCCTTGAATTTCAGATGGGAAAGATCTCTGCAAATCGGCTGATCTACATGAAATGTTAGTTTGCATTATTTTATCCTTTAATAAAAAAAGTAAATGTATGTTATATAAAACTAAATGATTTCTATTCAATTAAAAAAAATAAAATATTTAGTATGTCAATAATTTTCTAACTAGATTCTTTCAGTCAATGTAATGCAAATAATTTACACTGAAACAATCTCAAAAATCAAATTTTTAAGTTGTTTCAGTATAATATAATTTTAATATGTTATAAAATTTGACGTGTAATTATAATTTAATAAAAAACAAACTTGCGCTTTTATATGATTAAAATAATATATTACTTTTTTATCTTTTTAATAATGTTAAAACAAAGTCTATTTTCTTCTATAGAGACGGTAGATTCTTATGAGCTTCAGTTGAGAAAAGAAACTGAAAACAAAAATGGTAGAGATTTTAGAGAAAGAAATGAAAGCGGCGCCCAAGTCAAAGGATCGGCATTGTTATCAAGTTTCAAAAGATGAAGAAGGGCATTATTTTATTCATTGTGGTGATATGATAAAAAAGATTATCCCCAATGAAGATGGATCATTTCATGTAGATAGTAAAGATTACGAATCATTTGCTCAAATTAAGCTGGGGATTTTGGTTCAAAAATCCGAAATAAAGTAGCGATCGCAAGGCCTGAGGCAAAGCCCCCAATATGAGCCAAATAGGCCACCCCACCGGTATCTTGAGTAGAAGAGAAAGATCCGGCGCTGCTCAAGAGTTGCAAAATGAACCAAAACCCAATCACGATAATGGATTGCATTGCAACGACAGATCGCCCGACCAAGACATTGACCTTTTGACCAGGAAAAAAGAGAATGTAAGCACCGAGTACTCCAGCAATTGCCCCCGAAGCTCCAAGATTTGGTAGATTTGAAGCAGAAAAAAATAGATATTGCGAAAATGTAGCTGCAGTTCCACTGAATAAATAAAGAAAAAGGTATTTAATCTTTCCTAAACGATCTTCAACGTTGTCACCAAAGATCCATAAATAAAGCATATTTGACCCTAAATGCATCCATCCTGCATGCATAAACATAGAAGAGAATATTGTTAAGAAATCACTTGCAAAATGAGTGCTAAAGCGTTGTGGAATAAATGCCCATTTATTTATAAATTCATCACCACCACTTAATTCGGCTAGAAAGAAAATAATATTCAAGAAGATTAAAATGTAAGTCGCAATAGGTGTCGTTTTTCTTAAAGAGTTATCATCTCCAAGTGGCATCATAAAATTAATCCTTTTGTTGGCTTCCAGATCCACAATATAAATCTGGCGAATAAAAATCTTCATTAAACTCGGGCTAGTCAGTTAACAGAGAAAAAATAAAATGCAAATCAATAGTAGAAAAATCACCGAAACGGATATCACTGCAATAAAAGCAGCAAAATGCACTTAATGCTATACACTTATCGAAGAGAAAATCCGATTAGGAATCCTCGCTTTTTTTGGCCATATTGAGACAAATCATGCAGAAAAATCTTGGATGATTCATATCATTTGCAAAGATTGCAATCCTCAGATCATCGAATACGCAGGAGGAATCGGGACTATAGAAATTGCCATGATTGTGGAAGTTTTTCTTCAGAGGATTGGCGAAAAAAATTTACTTGGGACACTACAAACTCATCATTTAGCATTAAATCTGCCCCAATCCGAAAGTCTATGATAAATCAAGCCAAAAATATTTATAAGATCATAGTAGGAAGAGCACGCAAAAATTTGCATGAAAACAAAACCGAAGGGTTGAAACAAGCAGAGCGTTTAATCCAGTCCGTGCACAATAATAGTGCCTGTGAAACAATAATCAGAGATTATGCTAAAATGGAAATAAAAATGCGACTAAAGAGAAATCTCGGCCCTCCCTCTATTTGCTTGCAGCCTTGGATTGTACGGGAAATAAAAAATCTCTCGAATAAGGTGTATCGTGAAAAAATAGCAAGCTTAGAAATAGACTTGCATAGTCAAGAATATATGATGGCAGTTCTAGAGATGAGCTATTCGATTAAATATCATAAAATAACAAAAAAACTGATTGTTCCACTTCTTAAGGATCTAAAAACTTCCTCTCCAGAGAAAGACAAGCCTGCGAGCGGTGATGAAGTGAAAACAAAATTAATTTTAGGCATTTTAACCTCCGTTGGACTGACAGTTTATTTTGCAAATTTCGCCTATCAATGCGCATATAATGATGACTATCATTCCATAAAAAAAATATGCATAGACGTTCCAAAATATACTAATCATAGAATTCATGGACAAACTTCTGCAAAAGCTTCGGTAGATTACTATATGCTATCTGCCAGTATATACTGCTTCCAGTTGAATATTGGAATTTTGGGCTAGCTTGAAAGCTCCCGCGGTTGAGAGATCGCACGAGGCATAGTATTAAATCAAAACAATGCCACTTGCGATCTCTCAACCCCGGGGCTTTGAAGCAGCCCAAAAGTCCAAGATTCAGCTAGAAGCAGTATATGTGGTTTATCTACGCTTATGTTAACCAGTATTTTTATCAATTATATAATCAACAAAAGATTGTGATAGATTATTTAAATTAGTGAAATGCATTGACAAAATACATTCTCTATCACCATATTAAAATAAAATATTGTCATGGAGATAATAAATGTCGATTAAATTTTGTAAAAAACTTATATGTTTATTTGTACTTCCCGCTTTATTATTTGCTGGCGAAAATGAAAAAAAAGATCGCCCTCCATTTAAAAAATTTGCAGTTGCCCGCGCTGAAAAAGATAGATTACTTCCTCTAAGAGGAATACGCTCATCTCCTCAGACGATTGCATTATCTCCCTCAGCATTTAGTTTGAGCGATGGGGGAATTTTTTTACCTAGTTTTTCCGAAGATCTTAATATTCAAGTCCTCAAATTTCCAATGCTTAATTCTCAACCCAAAGCAGATATTGCAGTTACGATACCGGCAAATTTTGATAGGCGCAAAAAGACCTCTATGCATTTCAACATGTTGATTCCTGAAAGCATACATCCTCAAAAAGGAAAGGTCTCTTTTGCTGTTTATGCGCAAATCATTCGGGATAAACCAAGCGATAAAAAGTTTTTTTTCATCGAGAAATTCACAAAAAAAGTAAGTGCATTACCTTTTGGTAAAGGACCAAAAGCGTTTAAAGCTAAAATTGATATAAATTCCACCCTTTTTAAGCCAAACCAATTGGTTGTTTTTCGGATTGAACGGAGGGTTAAATCTATCCCCGAAACAATGTTATTGAGGTCAAAAACAGCAGAAATGGATGGCGAAACTTCAATGTCAGCTGTATCGATTAACTATAATGAATCTAGTTGTACAGGTCCTGTTTTTCCTTTTGGCAATCCTAGTTGTCCCATCGTATTTAGTTATTCAGTAAGTTTTACTGTTCCCTATTTTCCAAGTGCCGGTGTTCAATGCTATAAAGTCATTTATTATGAACCAACCTGCACTCCCCAATGATTGGGCTAAAATTTGCAACTCTCTTTCTTTTATTGATTCATTTTTTAAATGGCGAAGATCTTAGCAGCCAAAAAAAAATTGACAATGAAAAAGAATTTTTTGTTTTAACTATTCCTAAATCTGGCACCCATCTTATCATGAAAATGATATTGATGCTGACTGGTAAAATGTATACTCCAGGATGGGCTTTAGTTCCTCAGTTGAATGTGTTCGACTTTGGACAAATCAATGGAAAAGAAATGGAGGATGTTTTTTTAAAAGCAAAAAATTTAAATAGATATTTGATTGCTCATACAAATTTTGTCGAAGGTTGTGAATTAGTTTCGAATAAATATTCTGAATATGTAAAAATTTTACTCATTCGAGATTTACGAGACATCTGTATTTCATGTGTATTTCATCAAGAAGAAGCCATTCAAAAAGAAATCGGATCTTCAAATTTTAATGAACAATTGATGTTTATCATTACCCTTGGAGATAAAGAAACAAAGGAAAAAATCTTTCACTTAAAAAAATATGCACAATTAGCTGCCCGGTGGAGAAAAGACCCTCAAATGATAACTTGTCGGTTTGAACATTTAATCGGTGAAAAAGGGGGTGGTTCTTTAAATGCTCAACTCAATGAAATCCAAACAATAGCAAAGTCATTAAATCTTTTTATCGAGATAGATAAATTAAAAGAGATCTCACGAAATCTTTTTGGAATGAACAAAGGGCCAGATATACACTCCTCTTTTAGAGAGGGTAAAATTGGTTGGTGGCGAGCCTATTTTAATGAAGACCATCAAAAAGCATTTGAAAAAGAAATGGGAGATCTTCAATTATCCCTTGGATATACTCTAGAATAATAGACCTCTTGCATAATTCGCTTTATTTGATAAAATGAAGGATTTTTGGATGGATTTATTGCCAAATTTTGAGAGCATCTTGTGTTTAATATGGTCGAAAAATTTGGCAATAAAGACGCCAAAAAGATTCGTTTTAGCAAATAAATGGAATTATGCAAGAGGTCTAATATGAAGCAATTGCTATTTACGCTTCTAATTTTTTTTTTACCGGGGCTTTCTTTCTCTGAACAAAACAAGGGAATCACCTCTGAATCGCAAAAATTTTATGTTTTAACAATACCTAAATCCGGCACACATATGGTGATGAAATTAATCACATTGTTAACTGGAAAAGAAGCTGAGATGGGATGGAGAAATTTTGCTTTGAACAAGGAATTTTGCGATTTGAGCCATGAGGGTTTTACTGCAGTTGAAAATGCATTTCATCAATGGGAGCTCTCAAACAGATACTTCATTTCACATTTTTATTTTCCTCATAATTGTTCTAAATTCTCTCAAAAACATCCTGAATACATTAAGATTATCAATATTAGAGATTTACGCGATGCTTTTATTTCACAGGTTTTTAATCAAAGAGGTGAACTTGAAAAAGAATGTGGATCTGCAGATTTCAATGAACAACTGATGTTTGTTATTAATTTAGGGGATAAGCCTACAACAGAAAAGATTTTAAGAATAGAAAGGCAAGCTAAATTTGCTGTTGAATGGATTAAAAGGCCTAATATTATTCTCTCTCGGTTTGAAGATTTAGTTGGAGAAAAAGGGGGAGGGAGTTTGAAAGCTCAGGAAGAACAAATTTTAAAAATTGCAAATGGACTAAATATTTCATTATCAAAAGAAAAATTAGAAATAATTAATCAACAATTATTTGGCAATAAAAAGGGGCCATCGATTGAATCGACATTTCGTGAAGGTAAAATTGGCTATTGGAAAGCTTATTTTAATGAAACCCATGAAAATGCCTTTAAACAGCGTTTAGGAGATCTACAATTAGCTCTTGGCTATACCTTAGATTAACAGTATGACAATAGACCTCTTGCATCATTCCATTTGTTTGATAAAATGGATCTTTTTGACGTATTTCTTGCCAAATTTTTCGACCATATGTTCACATATGCTCTCAAAATTTGGCAAGAAATCCATTCAAAAATCTCTCATTTTCTCAAATAAAGCGAATGATGCAAGAGGTCTAATAAATCGAAATTATTTGAAGCTTGTTTTATGGACATTGATCTCATCTACTCTTTTGTATGGAGAAACAACCAATTGCCAAGATGCAAAAGAATCGATCGAAGGTCAAGAAAAGGAAGCAAAAAAAGAAAATACCCAAGATAAAGGAAGCGAGTTAAAAAAAGAAGAGGAGCCTCCAAAAATAGGTAATTTTTCGTTACCCACTTCGCAACAGCCGGCAGCCCTTTTTGGTTTTGGGGGAAATATCATCGATCAAGGCGAAGTGCAATTGTATTTCTTTGCCGATTACTTTTACGGCAGGAAAAAGATAGTGTCGGATGCCATCCCCAGCGTTTTATTCGGAATCACGAAGGAATTATCCATTTTTTTTAATTTTCCAGTCACCCCTATTATGAAAGATGGCAGGCATACATCCAGCGGTTTTGAAGATTGTTTTGTCCAGCTTGAATATGCCTTTTACAACAAATCTACCTCTGCTTATGTTGACCAGGCGACCGTGGTTGCAAATATTACAGTTCCAACTGGTTCATTAAAAAAAATACCCCCCACTGGTTTTGGAGCACCCAGCTTTTTTTTGGGAGCGACCTATTATCGGACATGGGTAGATTGGTTCGTATTTGTCGCACCGGGAGCAATTTTGACAACATCGGATCATAAATCTAAATTTGGAGATCAATTTCTTTATCAGTTTGGCCTTGGGAAAAATATTCCAAGTCCAAAGGAGTGGATCTACGCATGGATGATCGAATTGGACGGACAATATAGTCAAAAAAACAGGATTGATGCAAGAGTAGACCCAAATTCTGGGGGGAACCTCCTTTGGGTTACGCCCTCTTTATGGATTTCATCAAAAAAGATGTTATTTCAGTTTGGAGTCTCTTTTCCAATCAATCAAAACCTCTTTGGGAGGCAGCATACAATCGATTATGCACTTAACCTCAACTTTGCCTGGTCATTTTATTAGACTGAATTTATCATTCAAAGGAATTGGAAGATACGTTAATATTTCTGCTATGATGCATATTCCCGTTTTAATGAATGAAGTGATCGAATGTTTTAACCCCCTCTCTCTTTCCTTTTTTTTCGATGGAACATTGGGAGCTGGAGGACATGCGGCTGCCCTTTTAGAGGCACATCCAGAAATCGCTTGTTATATTGGAGTCGACCAAGATGAGTATGCCTTATCAGTTGCAAAAGAAAGACTTAAAACTTGGAGTCGCCGAGTTTTACTAAAGCATGCCAATTTTTCGATGCTGGACAACCTGCTAAAAGAACAATCGATCATTGGTGTCAGTGGAATTTTAGTGGATTTAGGGGTCTCATCGATGCAGTTAGATCAAAGGGACAGAGGTTTTAGTTTTATGCAAGAAGGCCCTTTGGATATGCGCATGGATACAACAGGTTCTCAAACAGCCGCGGATATTGTCAATGAATGGACTGAAAAGGAACTAGGATTGATTTTTCGAAAATATGGTGAGGAGAAACAATGGAGAGCAGCAGCGCGAGCCATTGTCAATGCAAGAGAGCAATCTCCATTTAAAACAACTTTAGATTTAAAAAAAGTCTTACTGCCTGTGTTAAGTCGTCATCCCAAGAAGGGGATTAACCCACTGACACTAGTCTTCCAAGCCTTAAGAATCGCTGTCAATCGAGAATTGGAAGTTCTAGAACTCTTTTTGCCAAAAGCCATCGATTTGTTAGAACCGGGAGGCAGGTTGGCGGTCATCAGCTTTCATAGTTTAGAGGATCGCATCGTTAAAGAAGCGATGCGGTTTGCAGCGAGCGACAAGTGGGATACAAGCGGCATTGGGGGCGTTTTTTTAGATAAAAAACCCTTGGTTAAACTGATTACAAAAAAGCCCATCGAAGCTGCTCTTTCTGAAATAGAGAGCAATCCCAGGAGCCGTAGTGCGAAATTGAGAATCTGTGAGAAATTATAATCTAATGCTTTTACTCAGCCGTTTATTACTTTGTATTGCAGTTGCCGGGGTGTTTTTGTATCTCTATATCAATAAAGTGAATGATTTGACAGAACTTCGTTTGAATATTCCAATTTTGGCGCGGGAACTGAAAGAAATAAAGGAGAAGAATTTAGAGTTGCAATATTTAATCGATTGTTTTGAAAGCCCTCTTCATTTAATTGAAATGGCGGATAAACCTGAATTTGGCCATTTAAAATATCCAATGGTTGAAGATATCTTTTTTATACCAGAACCGCAAATCGCTCCTTGTAGCTATGAATAAAAAACCCATTAATTCAAAAGAAAAGTTTCGTCTTTTATGGGTTGGTATTTTTATCTTTACCCTTTTTTCATTATTAATTGCCCAATTTTTTGTCATTCAAATTGTAGATGGAAAAAAATGGGCATCACAGGCTTATAAACAACATTTTTTTCAGATTAAGGAACCATTCATTCGGGGAGGATTTTATTCAAATCCCACCATTAAAAAAGGGCACCCTCTTCAATCGATGCATTTTGTAATCGATGTTCCCAAATATCACTTATTTGCAGATCCCGAATCCATCCCGTCACAATTTAAAAAAGAAATATCAGATCATTTATCTGTGATTTTAAATCTCTCTTTTGAAGATGTTAACCAACAGTTAAATAAGCAGAGCCGCAGTCGCAAACTCGCCATGTGGCTGGACAAAGAGATGCATCAATCTGTTTCACAATGGTGGCATAGTTTTTCAAAACCACACAAGATTGCACGCAATGCTCTTTTTTTTGTGAAGGATTATCAACGCTCTTATCCCTTTGGTAAATTATTAGGACAAGTGATTCATACCATCCGCAATCAAAAAGATGAATTAACGGGAAATGCACAGCCAACTGGAGGGTTAGAACTCTATTTTAATCAATTCTTACAAGGGAAAAATGGAAAACGAAGGCTGATGCGCTCTCCCCGCAATGCGTTAGAGACAGGGGAAGTCATTACTTATCCGGAAAATGGCTCTGACATTTATTTGACAATCAATCCTTTCTTACAAGCCATTGCAGAAGAAGAAATTGAAAAAGGGGTGAAGAAAAGTAAAGGAAAGAGCGGGTGGGTAGGCATGATGGATCCCTATACGGGGGAAGTGCTGGCTTTAGCTCAGTATCCTTTTTTTTATCCTCCAGATTATCAAACCTATTTTAATGATCCCTCTCTCATCGAACACACTAAAGTAAAAGCGATCACTGATGCCAATGAACCGGGTTCCGTTTTTAAACCTTTTACAGCTGCTATCGCGATGAAGGCAAATAAAGAACTTGCACTTAAAGGTGAAAAAGAGCTTTTTTCTCCGGATGAGAAGATACCGACAGGTAATGGTCATTTTCCAGGGCGGCGCAAACCTATTTTTGATACAACTTGTCATCCTTATTTAAACATGGATATGGCGATCCAAAAATCGTCTAATATCTATACCGGCCGCCTTGCAGAAAGGATTATCGCTCGAATGGGAAATCATTGGTTTCGCAAACACATTGAAATGTTTGGCTTTGGTCAAAAAACATCCATTCAATTGCCGGCAGAAAGCGCGGGTGTTTTGCCAAGGCCCGGAAAATTACATCCGAATGGTGTTTTAGAATGGTCCATCCCCACCCCTTTTTCGCTAGCCATGGGGTATAACATGCAAGTGACAACGATGCAGTTAATGAGGGCTTATTCAATCCTAGCCAATGGAGGGTATCTTGTTAAACCGACGCTCATTCGCTGCATTGTAAAAAAAAATGAATGCGGTAAAGAACAAGTGATCATGGATAATACCTGTATAGACAAAGATCAGTTTCCCCAGGTCATGGATTCAGATATTTTGAAACGGGTTCTTCGATCGATGCGGTTTGTGACAAAACCGGGGGGGACAGCTGTCCGGGCAGATGTCCCTGGGTATACAGAGGTTGGCAAAACGAGCACAACAAAAAAAATAGTCAATGGTGCTTATTCTGAAACCAAGTATTGCGCCACTTTTGCTGGATTCACCCCAGTGGAACACCCCGCTTTTGTTGTCGTCATTTCTATTGATGAACCCGAATATGGGTATATTCCGGGCGTTGGAAAAAATCATAATGGAGGAAATTGTACGGGACAAGTTTTTAGAGGAATTGCAAAGCGGGCTTTGGAATTTTTAGGCATTCCCCCTGATGACCCCTTTGGGTATCCTTATGGAGATCCTCGGTCTGATCCAAAAAAAGAGGCTTGGATGGATGAAACGCGAAAGCTGCTAGAATTATACAACAAATGGAATAGGCTCCCTAGTAAGAAGTAAAATAATTAAGAGGTCTAATGATGATGAAGCTCAAATCCCTTTTGAAAAATATACCTGATTGTGTTGTTAAAGGGTCGAAAGAATTGATCATCACCGGTTTATCTGCTAATTCTCAAGCAGTGTCTCCGGGGAATTTGTTTATTGCCAAAAAAGGCAATGCACATGACGGCAATGACTTTATTCCAGAAGCAATTAAGGGGGGGGCTGTAGCAATAGCCACCGATTTGTACGATCCTTCATTGAATCATATCGTTCAAATTATCCATCCTCAGGTCAATAAAATTGAGAGCGCGCTAGCAGATAATTTTTATGGACAGCCTTCTCAAAATTTATTATTGGTAGGAATCACAGGGACCAATGGTAAAACCACGACATCTTATATCATTAAAAATGTGCTCGATGCCTTGCACTTACCCTGCGGGCTTATTGGGACAATTGAATATCATGTGGGCAAATATGCCTATCAAGCGTCTAGAACGACTCCGGATGTCACCCTTAATCATAAATTATTATATGAAATGTTTCACAATGGCTGTTTGTCAGGGGTCATGGAGGTCACTTCACACGCACTTGATCAGGGGAGGGTGGATCACATTGATTATGATGCAGCAATTTTTACTAATCTATCCCTTGATCATCTCGATTATCATGGAACGATGGAAGAGTATGCTTTGGCTAAGAAAAAACTTTTTGATGGCTTGGGAAAAGGAAGAAAAAAAAAGACCTATGCGATCATCAATGGAGATAGTCCATGGGGAAAATTTATGGTACAAGATTGTACAGCTTCAGTTTTTACCTTTGGGATTGACGCTTCGGCGGATTTACGAGCGGCCAATATTGAATTTACGTCTAATGGTACCGAAGCAACGCTTCTCTATAAAGAAAAAAGCTATGCATGTTTTTTTCCAATCATTGGCAGATATAATATTTACAACTGCCTAGCAGCGCTATCTATTGGATTGTCGCTCGAGTTTCCCATGGAAAAACTTCTTCCGATAGTTTCCTCTTTTCCGAGTGTCAAAGGACGTTTGCAACAGATTAAAAACAAAAAAGGATTAAATATTTTTGTTGACTTTGCTCATTCTGACGACGCGTTGTCGAATGTTTTAAAAACATTGAATGAAGTAAAAAAACCAGAGGGAAGAATAATCGTTGTTTTCGGGTGTGGCGGAGATAGGGACAAATCTAAAAGACCCAAGATGGCTAAAGCATGTGAAAACCTTTCTCAATATGCAATCATCACGACGGATAACCCTCGTTCTGAAGATCCTATGCAGATTTGTCAAGAAATTATTGCAGGGTTCTCGTCAAAGAAATATTATCATGTGGAATTAGATCGAAAAGCAGCAATTCGACAAGCGATTGAGATGTCCCAACCCAAAGATATCATTTTAATTGCCGGGAAAGGGCATGAGCATTTTCAAGTCTTTGCGCATAAAACGATCGAATTTGACGATAGCCAAATTGCTGCTGAATTATCAAACGCGAGCTTTGAATAGACCTCTTGCGTAATTAGCTTTGCTTGAGAAAATGAGAGATTTTTGGATGAATTTCTTGTCAAATTTTGAGAGCATATGCAAACATATGGTCGAAAAATTTGACAAGAAAGACGCCAAAAGCAAATGTAATTACGCAAGAGGTCTAATAAAGAAATGTTCATTTTATCCCTTGTTTTTCTCCTTATTTTTGGTGGGGTGCACGCTCAACAACAAGTTCCGACACTCAATCTCCCTTCAAAACTGCCTATTGAGGGTCAAGGGAAAAATAAGATAGGGACATCGATTATTATTCCGCAGTTTACAGTCATGATCGATGCAGGCCACGGGGGTCATGATGTGGGAACCCAATCCATTTCTAAACCAAGATACCAAGAAAAATCGCTGAATCTTGTAACAGCCAAATTTGTGAGAGATTTTCTTCAACAATCGGGCTATCGAGTCATCATGACTCGTGAAGACGATACGTTTGTTTCCTTGGAAAACAGAGCTAAAATAGCCAATGAAATCAACCCCTCAGTGTTTGTAAGCATTCATTACAACTCAGCTCCTAGCTCGGATGTCAGTGGAATAGAAATTTTCTTTTACCAATCAAAGGAAAATAAAGAGCGCATTTACAAATCGAGGAAATTAGCTCAAATTGTATTAAAAAATATTATTTCAGAAACAGATGCTAAGTCCCGGGGCGTTAAGCATGGCAATTATCTTGTCATCCGCCAAACAAAAATGCCCGCCATTTTGGTGGAAGGGGGCTTCGTCACCAATGAAAATGAGCTTGAGAAGTTAAAAGACCCTATTTACATCAAGCGGCTCGCCTGGGGAATCACCCGTGGGATTGAGGAATATCTCAAAAACTTGAAAATGGATATCGGGCGCAATGGATGAACAGTCATTGACTAGCTCCCATTTATATAAGACCTCTTGCATAATTCCATTTATTTGCTAAAATGGATCTTTTTGACGTCTTTATTGCCAAATTTTTCGACCATATTTAACTCAATATGCTCTCAAAATTTGGCAATAAATCCATTCAAAAATCTTTCATTTTAGCAAACAAAGCGAATTATGCAAGAGGTCTATTATAAGTCGTCGATTTATTTTTAATTCATTTTTCTGGGGAGTATATGAATATAGGAGACAATTCATTTGATATCAAAGAAGAGGGGAGAAAAGCGATAGAAAAATTGGCGGAAGCCTTATGTGAATTAGATGAAAATTCAAAGTATATAAAAACTACTTGGCATGGACGTGATTATACTGTTTCTTCTACAGATAAAGAAGATGCAATTCTATTGCAAAATCTCAATCTTTATTTTAAAAGGATCATCCTTGATAAAAAAAATATTGACGCCGCACAAAAAGAAAAGATTTTAAGATTGTATACGTCAATACCCCTTCAGATATTAAAGAGGCTATTAGTGGACAAACTTTCTACCGTCAATAAAAAGGAGGAGCTTGACGAGATGTACCGAAGGTTTGAATCCGCTAAGTCTCTGGATAATTCTTATGAACGAAATCTTGCATTAGCAAGCGTTTTTCAAGAGCTAACAAGAAAAGAATATTTCGCTGAAGCCTTAGAATTAGGAAAATCTTTTGATTATCCAGATACCGCCTATAATTGGATCATCAATGCTTTACCCGACAATACCAAGGGTTTTGATAGATCGCTTGAAATCATTAAAATGTTAAAAAATAAATCTCAAAGATACATGACTTATTTTAATTTAATTCAAAGCTCAATTTGTGCCGGCTGTTTGGAACAAACCAACAAAGCGATTAAAGACGTGCCTGATGGCTTTCAGACAATTTTTGTTATCAGCAAACAATTTGAACGGTTGTTGGATAGGAATCAAATCGGTAAAGTTTTAAACGCAGTAAAAGAAGTCAAAGATAACAACATTGGAACGTATAGTTTAGGAGGTGCTCTTATCAGCCGCTTAGCAAAAAATGAAGAATGGCTTGAAATTGCAAAAAGATGCGTTAGCAAGTTAACTCAATCAGAAATCAATGAAATGATCAGTTATGGACTTCTCATCTTATTGCAAAGAGGAAGGATCGGTTATGCTCTTGATTTTGCGGAAAATTTCTCTGCTATTCAAAATAAAAATTTTTTCAATGAAAATTTTGTGCAACAAATTAAAACCATCAGAGTTCCTTGGGATCTACCCATCGCTTATGCCATAGAACAGGCACCGGATAAAAATGATGAACTTCGATCGATTTTAGAAAAAATAAGAAATCTTATTTAAATACTAACGCCATGCGTAACTTTTTTTCCCTTCTTCCTGAACTTATTTTCTAAAATCTACCGTTGTCAATAGACATCCTGCATCATTCCATTTATTTGCTAAAATGGATCTTTTTGACGTCTTTATTGCCTGAATTAATATGGTCGAAAAATTTGGCAATAAAGACACCAAAAAGATCCATTTTAGCAAACAAAGCGAATTATGCAAGAGGTCTAATTTAAATTCTTAATAAAAACTTAACTATTTATAATTATTTTATAACTTATAATAAATATTATAAATTATTGATTTATTCTTAATTCGTTTTTCTGGAGGGTATATGAATATAGGAGACAATTCATTTGATATCAACGAAAGGGGTAGGGAAGCAGTCAAAGAACTCGCGAATAAATTATATGATCTAGATGAACATTCAAAGTATATAAACATTACCTGGAATGGTAAGGACTATATTGTTTCTTCTCTTCAAGAAAAAAAAGGTGCATCTTCATTACAAAATCTCATTCCTTATTTTGAAAGGATCATCCTTGATGAAAGTGGCATTGGCGTCGAAAAAAAGGAAAAAATTTTAAGATTGTATACGGCAATATCAAATGAGGATTCTAACAATCAGGTTAAATCCTCTGAGGATTCTAACAATCAGGTTAAATCCTCTAAAAACACATTTTGGTCTAAATTGAGCACCTTATTGTCTCGAATATTTGGATCTAATGATCAGAAAAAAACTGATAATAAACCAGAAAAAAATTTAATAGAAATATTTACAAAAAAAATAAATGAGCAAAAAAAATCAAATGATTCCACTGTTGTTTTACAATCGAAAAAAAAAGAAGAAATCAATCAAACATCCTTAGGCGATCCCTTGGGTCTAAGTGAGAATGTTCCCGATTATGAAAAAAAGACAAAAGTTGTAACAACAAATCCTCCGGAAGTTTCTTTGTATGTTTCAGATGTATTTTTTTTAGATCCTGAAACACAACAAATTACAACAAGGGAATTATATGAACAAAAACAAGTAGAGGAAGAAGAAATTGCTGCAAAAAGGGTATTGTATACAGCTCTAAATACATATGGCTTAGAATTAAAAACTTATAGCAAAAATGAACCCCTAGAACTTATTGAAAAGAAATTTGAGTCAATTGTCAAGGCACCAACGGATTTAAAAGAAGCCTATAAAAGGTATGAAAAAGTTTCTGATAAGCTTGATATTTCTTGGAAAAAGAAAATAAAACTATACGATGAAATGAGAAAAAAAGAGTCGGAAGCAGAAGAATTAACTGAAGCTGAAGGTTCTAAAACACCTCATAGCTTAGATGATCTAAGTTCTAACGTTAATAAAAACGAGGAGCTTGTCAAGCTGCATCAAAGGTTTGAATCCGCTAAGTCTTTGAATGACTCTTACGAGCAAGGCTATGCAATGGCGAGTGTTTTACAAGAGCTAACCAGAAAAGAGTATTTCGCTGAAGCCTTAGAATTAGGAAAAACTTTAGATGATCCAGATAGGGCCTATAAATGGATCATCAATGCGTTACCGACCGATGCCAAGGGTTTTGATACATATATCGAAATAACTAAAATGACAGAAGAGGCAGATCAAAGAGATGTCGCTTATTTTAGTTTAATTCAAAGCTCAATTGGCGCCGGCTGTTTGGAACAAACCAACAAAGCAATTAAAGAGGTGTCTAATAAATTTCAGACTATTTTTGCTGTCAGTGAAGAATTCAAATGGTTGTTGGATAATCATGAAATCGATAAAGTTTTAGATGCGGTAAAAAAAATAAAAGATAACAATATTGGAACGTATAGTTTAGGCGATGCTCTTGTCAACCGCCTAGAAAACAATGAAGAATGGCTTGAAATTGCAAAAAAATGCATTGGCAAGCTAACTCAATCAGAAATCAATGAAATGATCAGCTATGGACTTCTCATCTTATTATTAAAAGGAAAAAGCGATCAGGCTCTCAATTTTGCGGAAAAACTCTCCACAATTCAAAATAAAAATTTTTTCAATGAAAATTTTATTGAACAAATTAAACAAATCACAGTCCCTTTGGGTCCATCCATCGCGGATGCCATAGAACAGGCACCGGATAAAAATGATGAACTTCGATCGATTTTAGAAAAAATAAGAAATCTTATTTAAACACTAACGCCATGTGTAACTTTTTTCCTGAACTTATTGTCTAAAATCTACCGTTGTCAATAATGTGGATTTCATGTAAAACATGGAAAAAATCGAGGATTTACAAATGTTTCTCAGGCAAATGGCGGAGGAAATTAAGAAAGCAAGACATAACTATCCTATAATCACAATTTTAGGTCCTAGGCAGTCGGGTAAAACCACATTATCCAAAAAAATATTTACGGATAAACCTTATGTCAATTTTGAAAAATTAGATCTTCGCATGCAAGCTTTGGAAGATCCAGAAGGGTTTTTACAAAGATATCCAGATGGGGCTATTTTTGATGAAATCCAAGAAGTGCCTGGTCTTCTCTCTTACTTAATGGTTTGTGTGGATGAGAAGAATCGAAATGATCTTTTTGTTTTGACGGGTAGCCATCAGACAAAAGTAAAAGAAGGAATTACTCAATCTTTGGCTGGACGTACTGCCATTTTCCGATTACTTCCTTTAAGTCTTTTAGAGATTTCTATAGAAAGATCTATGGAAGAGGCAATGTTGTATGGGGGGTATCCCCGAGCTCAACTACTCCCCCTTCCACTTTCACAGCTTTATTCTTCCTATTATCAGACATATGTGGAAAGAGATATCTCGTCCCTATCAAATATTCATAATTTAAATCAATTTGCACTCTTTGTGAAATTATTGGCTGGTCGAATTGGGCAACTTTTAAATTTGGAGTCTTTAGGAGGAGAAGTTGGAATTTCTGCTTCTACAGTTCGAGAATGGATTTCTCTTTTAGAGGCATCTTATATCGTATTTCGTCTCTTTCCCTATCATGAAAACTTCGGAAAGCGATTAATTAAAAGTCCAAAAATCTATTTCACAGATACTGGTTTGGCTTCATATCTTCTTGGAATTGAAACTGTTGAGCAGTTGCAAAGAGACCCTATTCGAGGCAATTTATTTGAGAATTTGATCATTCTTGAATTTATAAAAGCCCGTTATAACAAAGGGCTAGATCCTCATCTCTACTTTTATAGAGATAGCCAGGGAAAAGAGGTTGACCTTATCTATCAACGGGGAAGAGAACTCATTCCTATCGAGATTAAATCCAGCAAGACATATAACTCCTCTTTTCTCGATACAATTCACTATTTTCAAGCTTTAGTTAAAGAGCGAGCTGCTAGGGGATATCTCCTCTATGGAGGAGAGGAAGGGGTTATCCGCTCTGTTGCTCTATTAAATTGGAGAAAAACTTCTAAAATTGAAGGTTTATAAGGGAAGTTCCACTTTTTGATGGTCCGATTTTTGTATCTTTTTGATTCTAAGAATCTTAAAGAATTAGCATTCCCGCCATGCCGGCGTCTATAAATGCCGTACTAATAAAACCAACATTCATTTCTTTAGAATTGAGTGCACCCACTGCAGTATGGGCATTTTCGTTATGTAGTTTTTCTTTACAAACCGTTTCCATTTCCTTAGGGTATGGCAAAAAATCATCATCATCATAAGTTTTTCCATAAGAAGTTTTTTTAGTCTTGAGATAATGCATGGTAATTCCTATTAATGCAGGTAAAAGTTCGGGCACTTTATAACCGGAATTTTCTATAATTTCTTTTTGTTTCTCATACCTTCGACCTTCAGTTTTTGGTAAAACTTTCTTGCTCAACGCTAGCCAAAAAGAATGTTCTATTTCACTCTCTCCATATTGATCAACCACTCCATGATAAGCGTTTATAGTAAATTGTGGAGGCATCAAATTAGTAAAAATTTCAAAATATTTTAATAGAGTTGTGGGACTCTTATTCATTTTCTTTGAGATCATGATGACTATATGGTCCGACATGATTGAACCTTTAGAGCCGCTTATTTTCGATGGGCTTTTAAGTAGCTTAAACCAATTATTTGGAAGGGTTGGCTCCTCTTCTACCTCAATTCCTAGCTCCTTATAAAAATCTGAACCGATCATTAAGGATTTAAATAGCTTCTTCCCTGCCCTTTCCATTTCTCCTTGGGCTAGTTTGTTCAATTGGCTGTTTGTCCTTGAGAATTCACTCAAGTCAGGAAGACCAAGATAACAATTTACTATTTCAATAACATCTAATGGGATCTTGTCTAAAAGCTTGGGATAGGGATTAGAATTAGGTTTTATAATGAGGGGTTGAGTATTTTCAATCTTAGCAATGAATTTAACAAAAATTCTCTTTATAAAATTGGCTATTCTTGTACTTAAACCATCTTCATTTTCAAAATGAGGAGAAGATTCAAAAGGATCGATATTAGAATTAATATTAAAAAAAATTCCAACCATTTGCACGCTCCTTTGTATAAAGCAAATGAACTTGTATATTACAATTATTAATCTTTTATAAAAATAATAATAAATTCGAAGAATTTTTGCAATAAAAGACATCAAAAATGCTCTGTAGTGCGCGATGAGCCCGTGATTCAAAACTTTGACTTATTTTAGTGATCTTAGTGATCTTTCTTAATTAAAATTAAATATTGTAATTGGATAATTATTAATTATCACTGAATCGAGGTGTTACTATGTTTGATTTTGGTTTTAATATGATTTCTGCTTTTTTACATTCCCCTAAAGATGTTTTAAATAGCAACTCTCAATCTTCGTTAAAAATTACTCAAATAGAAAAAAATAATTTGACTGAAATTTTTAAAAAAATTGCAGAAATTTATGACAATAAAAAAATTTCGAAGGAGATGACTTTTGAGTTAACACATTTGACTGGAGTGAAAGATAATTTAGAAAGAGAAACTAACGAATTGAACAATCAGGTCATTGAATTGGTTCTTAACATTGATCACGCTACAAAAGAAATTCATCATTTAACTGAAGAGGTGGGAGGTTTAAGTAATGAATTAATGGTTTTACAAAAAGATTATGAGGATCTGCAACCTCATTATGAAAATTTGAAAAATCAAACAAAAATTTTGTTAAAAGTAGTGGAAACAATAAATATAGAAATAAAAAATATTCAAAACACTATTTCTTCATTAAAAGGAGATAAGTATTCCCAATGGGGAATCATCGGCAAAATGTTTAGTTCTTTTTTACAGTGGAAAAATTTTGGTAAAATAGAAGAGCAAGATCGACAGCTGATGGATAAAATCAATAATTTAGATGACTATGAAATGGTGATCAAAACTAAAGCAAGCGTCATAGACTATGTCGAGAAATTAGGGAATGAGGTCAAAAATAAAACGGAAATTTTAAGAAAAAATCAAGAAGACATTCAAAACTTAAATCAAAAGGTTAGCTTAGATAGAGAAGAAAAAGTAAATAAGAAAAAAGAGGTTAAAGAAAAAGGATTGGAATTTAAAAAAAAATGCCTTGAAATTGAAAGTAAAAGCCAAGTCATTCAAAAAAATATTCTTGAAATTCAAGAGATTGAAAAAAAATTGAATCAAACCCAATTCTCTTCACTCAATACAGAAAATTTGCAGGAAGCTGTTTATTTCGAAGAACTTTTATTCGCATTAGAAAAATCAATGGAAACAAAGAAAGAATATAAGGATCTTTTTGATCAATATCTTCTTCCATTGATTCAACAGACAAAAGATTCCTTGCTGAAAAATTCCCACCATTATCTCACACTGGCAGCCGCAGAAAAAGGGAAAGCAGCGCATGCGGGTATTGAGGCGATAGTAAATTTAGTGGAGAAAAATGCCCCTCCAATTGCTTCCGGAGGAGGTTCAACGCAAGAAGTTTACCTTCTGCCAAATGAGGGAGTTGTATTTAAAAAGGGAAATGAACTCTCTCAGGAAGAAGAAAACAATGTAAATTCTTTGATGAATATCATGTCGCCGGGGAGCGTTGTTGGATCGTATCATATTAAGAAAACTTCTGCTGAACAATTTGGTGTAGATAAGACTTCTTCACAAAGTCAAGTCATGGTCCAGAAAAGGTGGATGAATTCCGAGCCTTTAGAAGACGTTGAAGCCAAACCATTTATCAAAGAGATGATCTTATTTAGCAACATAAACCAATCAAAAAAAGGGAGCTTATTGAACCAACTAAGCCCCGATGCTGAATTTAATGCCATTTTAACGGGAGAGGTGCAATTTTTTGATTTGCATGGAGACAATTTAGGGTTGCGGCCAAACATAAAACCGGATCAATTAAAAAATTATGAAAAATTTAAAGATCTTCGCTTTAATACCGATTTTTCAGATAATATAACTTTTGCTGAGCTTCTAACTGCATTTATAAATAATCAATTGAAGAGCGACCAAGAAATAGAATATAAAACCAATGGCATTATTAAAAAATATCGATTAAAAGATCTTCCGGAATTACAAAACGCATTGAAGATTGACTCTTGGGAATTGGTTTTGTTCGATATGGATGTTTCGGTAGGCGAAGATAATATTGTTCAATGCCGGAATGATTTTAGATATAGTGAACATTTAATTCCATTGCGTTCATGTCTTTTAGCAACTGATTGGAAAGATAAGCCGCTAAGTACAGAAACAGTGCAACGTCTTGTGAATAGTGAAGAACGAGATTTAAACGTCAAACAGTGGTGTCGGGGTGAAACTTCATCTTTCTATAAAAGACTAAGCCCTCAAGCAAAAGATTCTGTAAAAAACTACATCGCAGAGCAACTGAAAGAGCCTCAATATAGTTTAAGTTATTGGCGTAAAAATGATAAAAACAATCGGTCGATATCAAATTTGAGATTTGATTTTTCTCGGAATTTAGGAGATATTACCCAACATGCTGAACTTTGGAAAATCATACAAGATGATTTATCCAGCGTGAAGGTCAGAAAAAAAGATACATGGGAAAGCATTGCAAAGCGCTACCATCAAGATGTCGACCAGCTTAAGAAATTAAACCCGGAAGGTTTACTCGCAGGAAAAATCAAAATAAAAGGGGCTGATTTAACATTGGATGATGTAAATGGGTTTTCAAATAGAAAAAAAATTGCCACTCAATTATTTCCCCCTCTAACTTTGCGACAGCAAACCGCTCTCTTTCAAAGACAAAATAACCGAATAAAATACCTTAAAGGTTATCAAGAATTATCAAAGATGACTCAAAAAGATAAAATTTTTGATGCTCTTAAAATGTTTATTGAGGATCCTGCTACTCCCTTAACTTCTTTACGAAGAGAGGAATTGGTTACAGAAATAGAAAGTAAAAAAAATTCTGATCGAGATCTTATTCAATTAAAAGAAATGGTTTGCAAAGAATGCATACCGACATACTTCAATGTGTTGAAAAGCATGTATCCTTTGCTAGCTGATAGCTTTGCATTAGATGAAGAACTTTTTGGAAAAGAAGAAGCTGGAGAAAGAGTGGGTTTGGAAACATTGGAAAGTTCAATCAATACGGCAAAATCCAAACACTCAAATACAAGCAAGGCCTTATCTGCAGCTATTGAAATGAAGTTAAAAAATTTAAATCCCACGTACACATGGATTAAAATAAATTAAAGATCTTTGGTGACCGACCCTCCTGACTTGTACCAATTTAAGATAAGGAAACCAATTATCAGTGGGTTTGCAGTTTCCATTGCCATGAATTAGAATGATTCTCACCTTAATTACCTCATTAAAATCATTTCATCGCATTTCAGCATTCTGACGTTTGCTTCAACGGAACATTAATAGACAATAAGAAATCTTATTTCAAAATAATCGTCCTCGGCGCGACTCGAACGCGCGACCTGTTGCTTAGGAGGCAACCGCTCTATCCACTGAGCTACGAGAACATGTTTAAAAAAGATACCAAATTTTCTATCTAATTTCCACGAGATATGTTAAAAAGAAAAAAAAAGGAAAAAAAAAGGGAAAAAAATGAGTCTTTGGCGCACGAAATCGATTGATTTTTTAGAGCAAGAAGCCAATAGCGGTGCTGATAAATTGGAACGCACTTTAGGGCCTGTTAGTTTGGTTCTTTTGGGGATTGGGGCGATCATAGGAGCCGGGTTATTTTCTATAACAGGGATTGCCGCTGCAGAAAATGCAGGGCCGGCAGTCATCCTTTCTTTTATTTTAGCATCGATAGGATGTGCGTTTGCGGGAATTTGTTTTAGCGAATTGGCCGCTATGATTCCGGTGGCAGGGGGTGCTTATTCTTATACCTATGCGACACTTGGTGAATTTATCGCTTGGGTGATCGGTTGGGTCCTGATGCTGGAATATGCGGCCGGTGCAGCCCTGGTCGCAATTAGTTGGTCAGCTTATATTGTTTCTTTTTTACATGGCTTTCATATCGAGTTGCCAAGTTTTTTAGTTGCTTCTCCCTGGCAACCGGTGCATTTGCTCGATGGCACAGCTGTTTATGGTCTGATCAATTTGCCCGCTTTCCTGATTGTAGCTCTCATGTCTTCTCTTTTAATTTTTGGAATCAGTAAATCGGCCACTGTGAATGCCTTTTTAGTCGCAATTAAAGTCTCTGTTGTGTTGCTATTTATTCTGATCGGTTTTGGATACACTCAAGAGAGTAATTATATTCCATTTATCCCGGAAAATACAGGTGTATTTGGGGAGTTTGGCTGGAGCGGAATCGCGCGCGCATCTGGAATTGTGTTTTTGGCCTATATTGGGTTTGATGCTGTATCAACAGCAGCCCAAGAGGTGAAAAATCCGCAAAAAGATCTTCCCATTGGAATTATCGGATCATTGGTCGTCTGCACGGTTTTATATGTATTATTTGCTTATATCATGATTGGCCTTGTTCCTTATAAAGAATTAGATGTTGCTGCTCCTGTCGCCGCAGCTATCAACAAAACACCTTATTTATGGTTGAATGGTTTGATTAAGTTGGCTATCGTGGCGGGGTTAACTTCAGTAATTCTCGTCTTGCTTTTGGGGCAATCGAGAATTTTTTTCAATATGTCAAAAGATGGCCTTCTGCCGGCTTTTTTTTCAAAGGTTCATCATAAATATCATACTCCTTGGGTTAGCAATCTCATATTGATGGTAGCTGTTGGGGGATTTGCAGCGTTTGCCCCTTTATCACTTGTTGGGCATTTAACGAGTATCGGGACCTTATTGGCATTTGCGATTGTCTGCGCGAGTGTGCTTGTCTTGAGAAAGACACATCCTAAAATGCATCGCCCTTTTAGAACGCCTTGGGTCCCATTTATTCCTGTCATGGGCATATTAATCTGTTTGGCTTTGATGCTTTCGCTTGGAGTAACGACTTGGGAGCGATTGGGCATTTGGATACTCATAGGATTAGTGGTTTATTTTACATATGGAAAAAAGAATAGCCATTTAGCAAAAAAAGAGGTTTAAGACCTCTTTCGAAATTGCTAATGCCCTAGATACGAGTTCTTTTCCCACAGAATGCGAGCTCAAGTCTTGGGCCATATTGACTTAATATTGCCCAAGACTTGAGAGCGCATTCTGTGGAGAAAATAATCTCGTATATAGGATATTATCAATTACGAAAGAGGTCTAAATTATGGGAACTGCGGATATTGGATTGATTGGGCTCGCTGTCATGGGGCAAAATCTTGTCCTAAATATGAATGACCATGGGTATACAGTAGCAGTATTTAATCGCACAGTTTCAAAAGTGGATGACTTTCTTGCCGGGCCGGCCAAAGGGACGAAAGTCATAGGAACCCATAGTTTAGAAGAATTTATCACAAAGTTAAAACGGCCAAGACGCGTCATGCTAATGGTAAAAGCAGGGGACCCTGTCGATGAATTTATTGAGGTGTGTCTTCCGCACCTAGAGGCAGGCGATATTATTATTGATGGCGGCAATAGCCTTTTTACAGATAGTACACGAAGATGCAATGATCTAAAAAAGAAAGGGATTCTCTTTATTGGCACAGGAATATCAGGTGGAGAAGAAGGGGCCCGCCATGGGCCGTCGATTATGCCTGGGGGAAATCCCGAAGCATGGCCTCATGTCAAGCCGATTTTTCAAGCGATAAGCGCTAAAGTTAATGGCGAGCCTTGCTGTGAGTGGGTAGGGCCCGAAGGTGCGGGACATTATGTGAAAATGGTTCATAACGGGATTGAATATGGCGATATGCAACTGATTAGCGAAGCCTATTTTCTTTTAAAGCAAGCCCTCCATACAAAAGAGGAGGAGATGCGCCGGATATTTGAAGAATGGAACAAAGGGGATCTAGATAGCTATCTCATTGAAATTACAAGTAAAATTTTTGAAGTCAAAGATCAAGATGGGACTCTCCTTCTGGATAAAATTTTAGATGTTGCCGGTCAAAAAGGAACCGGAAAATGGACGGTGATCAATGCGTTGGATTTGGGAATGCCTTTGACTCTAATCGGCGAGGCTGTATTTGCAAGATGCCTTTCGGCGATAAAGGATGAAAGAGTAAAAGCCAGCCAGTTGCTTAAAGGACCAGGTAAGAAGTTTGAAGGGGATCGCAAGGGATTTATTGAAGCGATTCGCCAAGCACTCTACTCCTCAAAAATTATCAGTTATGCTCAAGGATTTATGTTGATGGCCCAAGCTGCTAAAGAGTATCAATGGAAATTGAACTATGGCGAAATTGCTTTAATGTGGCGCGGTGGATGCATTATTCGCAGTCAATTTTTGGGTAAAATTAAAGAGGCATTTACAAAAAATCCTTCTTTGCAAAGTTTACTGCTCGATGACTATTTTCTAAAGAATATTCTAGAAAGGCAAAGCGGCTGGAGGCAAGTCGTTTCTAAAGCCGCAGAACTTGGAATACCGGTTCCTTGTTTTAGCACGGCACTTTGTTTTTATGATGGCTATCGCACCGCAGAGCTCCCCGCGAATCTTCTTCAAGCGCAAAGAGATTTTTTTGGTGCTCACACCTATGAAAGAAATGATCAGCCGAGGGGTAAATTTTTTCATACCGATTGGTCAGGGACCGGAGGCAAAGTCAGTGCCGGTTCATACAATGCATAAAATTCAAGGATAGAATTATGAAACACATTTATTTATTTTTTGTATGTATTTTCACTCAAAGTTTTGCTTTTGCAAATCATGGGGAAGACTTAGCTTTATTTAAAGTACAGGAGTTTTTAACTCATAATAATTTAGCGGTTCTTTCAACGATCAATACAGATGGTAAATCGCCGCGATCTACATTGATGACATATGCACAAAACGAAAATTTCGAACTTTATTTCTATACTTTTGAAGATACAATAAAATATGAAAATTTAAAAAAGAACCCCAATGTTTCTTTTCTAATTGGTCATGGCATGATTGTCGTTCAATACGCTGGAGTGGCTAGTGAAATCAATAAAAATGATCGGGTGGCCTTTGGTGAGTTTGTAAAAGCCTTTAGAGAAAAAGGGATTAGTCGCAAAGATCCCTGCTTAAAGGAAGAAGGAATTTATTTTTACAGAAAAGAGGCACGATTATTCAAAATTAGCCCAAAACATATCAAATTTTCTAATTTTAATCATCAGCCTGTTAAAAAAATTGAATTGTTTTTTTCTAAAAATGGAATAAAGCATGTTCAAACAACCGGCGATTTAAGTATTTGTAATCCTAAGGGCTTCGTACGTTAAAGGGGCACAAGAAAAGGAACGCCCGGTTGCCTTGGTGTCAAAGTGACTCTAAAGATATAGGGGGAAGCTGCAGAGTCAGACATGGTTTCAGTATTGGGAAGTGTGCTTTGAATGCCACCAAAAATATAGCCAAGGAGCATTTTCTCTTTTATTTTATCTAATTTAAAAATCTCGGTAATGTATAAATATTTGTTTAAATTTGGAGCCGGGACAAAATAAGCTCCCGTACCAAACAATAGCTGTTTACCGGGATGAGATTGTGTAGAAACAAGATAGGGATAAGTGGCGTTCATTAAATATTGAGTGAATGAACCATCGTTTGCCCACTTTATTGTGGTCACTTGATTGTTAAAGGGTATTTCAGTATCTTGATGAAGTGCGCCATTTTCAAAAAATTGGTAGCTTAGGCCACCCATGCTGATAAGGTAGTAATCATTTGTGTTTTTAGAATAGAGGGGAATAATTGGACAAAAATAATTATTAAACCCTTGTTTAAAAGTTAAAGGGTCGTTTGGATCTTCCATAGAAGGCAAACCATTTGAAGAGATGAGAACAGGCACAGTCCAAACGCCATCTGTTTCTGTAAAAACACCGGAAAGGGCGATGATTCCATATTCTTTTTTTGCTTTGCCGAATTTCTTGACTGTTGGGATAATATTCAGATCCCTTCTTCTAAAACTTGGATCCGGATTAGAAGAGAGTAATTTGCGAATTTGCAAATTGGCTAGGTCGTCGATAATTTCGAATCTTCTCACTTGCTGAGTGTACGTTTGAGTAGAACTTCCCGAGAAGTAAGCGCCTTCAAAATCTTGGCCAAACACCAAATAGAAAGGGCCATGTTCTTCGAGTTGATACATTTCACCGCCGGCAACTTTAAAAATCGGGTCGGAAATTTGTCTGATGGCAAGAGGGGGAAGATCCAACGATCCATAAGCAACCCAGTCGATCAATTGCGGCAATTGAATGGCTGTAAGCGTATCGAAAGTTGTATAATCATTGATAGATTGTTTAAACCCATAACCCCCGGTAATATAAAGAATGTCCCCTAACTGATAAAATTGGGCATCTGTGACCGACAAGCTATCAATTTGATCTTGTGACAATCCAGAGCCGGGATTTGCTAATGACCGATAGATCACTTGTTTGTTTTTGATATCTACAACATAAACATTTGGGTTTTGTTCACTAGGGGGGAAATTTGCTGGATTATCGTTAAAATTAAATCCATGCAATCCATTTTTTCTTCCGGTAAGAAGGACATAATAATGTTTATATAATCCGACCACATAGGATTGAAGCCCTTGATCGAGAAGAAAAGGATTTCCTTCATTATTGGCAACAAGTTCAATTTCTACAGTAAATGGGAGAGGGGCTGGATCAAAAATGGGGCTGAGATCACTTGTTTGATTATCCGAGAAAATTTTATTTGCAATGAGAAGGCTAAAGGCCAAGAGATAGATAAGACGCATGTTTGACTCCCATGATTTAAAGAAAAACTTATAGAGAAAAATCGATAACCAAACAAGCTATTTCTCTTGCAAACAAGCGGTTCTTTTTGACAAACTATATACTGCTTCCAGCTGAATCCTGGAATTTTTACTGCGTCGGTAAAGCTTCGATTTTGAATCTGGCTGCATCGCACAACTTATTTAAGTTGTGCTGCTTCGCCAACGGCTATGCCTGATTCAAACTCGAGCTACCTCCTTGTAAAATTTTCCAGGATTCAGCTGGAAGCAGTATATTTGTTTTTTAGAGAGGATGTTATGACAACTGATCAGTTTTTATTGCAATTTATACAAACAATTTCAAATGAACTTTCTATTCCGATCAATGGCGTCGATGCGGTCGTCAAATTATTAGATGCAGGAAATACGATCCCTTTTATTGCCCGTTATAGAAAAGAAGCGACGGGGAATTTAGATGAATTGCAGATTAAAACAATTCAGGAACGATGCGCCTATTTGCGCGAATTGCATGAAAGAAAGCAGGTCATTTTATCATCGATTGAATCTCAAGGTAAATTAACCGAACCATTGAAACAAGAAATCCTCAACTGTCAAATTAAGAGTGAATTAGAAGATCTTTATTTGCCGTTTAAACCAAAGAGACGCACCCGTGCAATGATTGCTCGTGAAAAAGGGTTAGAGCCATTAGCTCTTCTTATTTTAGAGCAGCCATTGGGGATGAGATTAAATGACATGGTATTTCCATTTTTAAATAGCGAAAAAGGTGTAGGAGATGAAGAGTTAGCTCTGTCTGGTGCTAAAGACATTGTAGCTGAAATGATCGCAGAAAAAGCCGAGATCCGCTCCTATCTGAGAGAAGTGTTTTTTAGAGAGGGCCTATTGATTTCTAAAGTGCGTTCTGAAAAAGCAAAGGAGTCCTCAAAATTTGAGCAATATTATGATTTTAAAGAGCCTGTAAGGACAATTCCTTCGCACCGTTATTTAGCGATCAGGCGGGGAGAGAGGGAAGAGTTTCTCGATTTTTCAATCCAAATCGACCCGATTTCAACGATCAAACATCTTGAACAAACAATGGGGCTCAATCCAAAATCATCTTTGCACTCGCATCTTAAAGAGGCTATTGAGGATGCTTATCATCGATTATTGCTCCCAAGTATTGAAACTGACATCCGGGTGGATTTAAAAATGGCGTCGGATAAAGATGCCGTTTCAATTTTTGCTGAAAATCTTCGTCATCTCTTGCTCGCGTCACCAATGGGGGCGAGAAGTGTCATTGGAATAGATCCGGGTGTCCGCACGGGTTGTAAATGCGCTGTGGTGGATACTACCGGGAAATATTTGGAATCTACGACAATTTTTCTGTCGCAAGGAGAGGGTGCACAACAACAGGCTAAAAAGGAATTAAAGCGCCTACTCGATCATCATCACCCTTTTGCGATTGCAATTGGCAATGGAACAGCGGGAAGGGAAACAGAAGCTTGGGTAAGAAAAACGTTAAAGGAGTTAGACGATCGATCCACCTTAGTTGTTAGCGTTAATGAATCAGGAGCGAGTATTTATAGTGCCTCTGATTTAGCAAGAGAAGAATTTCCAGATTTAGATATCACCATACGCGGAGCGATTTCAATTGCACGGCGGCTCCAAGACCCCTTAGCGGAATTGGTAAAAATAGATCCAAAATCGATAGGAGTTGGACAATATCAGCACGATGTTCATCAATCCTTGCTCCAAGATGAGCTTCAATATGTCGTCGAAAGTTGCGTCAATCATGTGGGCGTTGATCTCAATACGGCGAGTTATTCTCTTTTGACGTATGTTTCCGGCATTGGCCCCACATTGGCGCGTAAAATCATTAAACACAGAGAAAATGAAGGGCCATTCATCAGTCGCGATCAATTGCAAAAAGTGCCCGGTTTTGGACCAAAAACATTTGAACAAGCAGCCGGTTTTTTGCGCATTCAAGGGGGTAAAAATCCGCTAGATGCTTCCGCTGTGCATCCAGAGCGCTACCCAGTCGTTGAGCAAATGGCTAAAGAATTACATCTTTCACTTCTGGAACTCATCAGCCATCCTAAATCGGTTGAGAAAATCGATGTTTCACAGTATGCAAAAATTGTCGGGGAACATACATTGGCAGATATCATTCAGGAGTTAAGAAAGCCTGGAAGAGATCCTCGGGCTGTGTTTGATCCACCGGCATTTAGAGATGATGTTTTGACAATGGAAGATCTTAAAATCGGAATGAAATTGGAAGGTGTCGTGACAAATGTGACCGCCTTTGGAGCTTTTGTCGACATCGGAGTTCATCAAGATGGTCTCATCCATCTTTCTGAATTATCCGATCGCTTTATTAAAGACCCCAAAGAAGTCGTAAAAACAGGGGATAAAATCAAAGTTGAAGTCCTTCAAATCGATGTTCCCCGCCGCCGCATTTCATTGACTGCAAGGCTTGGACAAAAACGAGAAGCTCCCGAAAATCATTTGCGAGAAAAAGGTGGGGCAAAGGTAAAATCAATCCCTTCCAATTTTAATAACAATCCATTTAATTCAATAGACTTCTTTCGAAACTAAAACCCTGTGCCTGTGCCCGATTAAGTTATTTTGGTAAGAATCGGTGTCTAATCGGGAAGGGGCGGGCACAGGCACAACAATATTACGTGTTAATACGTAATATTTCAGAGGTTATAAGTGCTAAAAACCGATAAAAGCAGAATCTTACTTCACAGCAAGATCAACGATGGAACGATATAATGATATAATGATAAGAT
>JANWJE010000005.1 GCA_025451995.1 Parachlamydiaceae bacterium
GATTTTTGATTCTAAGCATTTTGCATTTGCGCAGTTGTGTGTGTAGACACTAAAAGCAAATAGCAAAGATGCTTAGAATCAAAAAGATACAAAAAGCGGACCATCAAAAAGTGGAACTTCCGTTCGAAAGAGGTCTAATGAATAAATCTTTGTCGAAAAAATTGTCAAGAAAGCGACATTGAATTAAACTCCTTTCCTTCCTGAATAAAACTATTTTTACACGCTATGCACAAACCTCAATTGATGGGGATCCTCAACGTTACTCCCGATTCCTGCTTTGATCAAGGGCGTTTCTTTGAGCCTTCTGCTGCCATTTCCCGGGGAATACAGATATGGAAGGAAGGGGCCGATATTTTAGATATTGGGGGCGAATCGACCAGGCCGGGCGCCCAACCAGTCCCAGAAAAAGAGGAGCTGTCTCGGGTCATTCCAATCATCAAGGCTTTAAAATATGAAATCTCCATCCCCATTTCCATCGACACGATGAAAGCCAAGGTGGCTGAAGCGGCTATTGAAGCCGGCGCCACGTTTATTAATGATGTATCCGGCTTTAGAGATTGTGAGATGCGCCGAGTTGCTGCGGAAACACAACACCCCATTTGCGTGATGCATATGCGCGGCAATCCACAAACCATGCAAAATGACCCCCACTATTCTCAGTGCATTGTCACCACTTTAATCGCTTGGTTTAAAGAAAGAATCGACCTGCTCCTTCAGTCCGGCATTCAGGAAAAACACATTTATTTAGACCCTGGCATCGGTTTTGGGAAAACCGTTGATGATAATGTTAAAATTGTTCAAAATCTGCAAAGATTTAAACAATTGGGTTTCCCCATTTTAATTGGATTATCGCGTAAATCTTTTTTAGGTAAAATCATTAATAAAACCACCCCTGATTTGCTCCCTGTAACATTAGCTGTAAATACACTTGCGCTTAAAGCGGGGGTCGATATGATCAGAGTCCATGATGTCATGGAACACCGCGATCTTATACAAATGATGGAATTTTTAAAATAATGTGGTTTTTTCAACTCATCATCCCTGAAATTGAAATATTTATCATTGCAATTGTTTTATATTATCTTCTTTCTTTTTTTTGGAATACGCGCGCAATGGATCTCTTATATGGGAGTCTCGCGTTTTTAGCTTTCTTTGCTTTATCAAAATGGTTGAATTTTCCCGTATTAGAAAAATTGATGCTTTATGTGGTCAATGTGGCTGTGCTTGCCCTTTTGATTATTTTTCAGCCGGAACTTAGAATCGCACTTTCCAAATTAAGTCTAAAAACTAAGAAGTATCGAGAAATGACTGAATTCGATAAATTTCTCGAAAGCATTTCCCAATCAATTTATCGATTGTCTGAAAGAAGGATCGGCGCTTTAGTTGTTTTAGAAAATCAAGATTCTTTAGAAGATCTCGCCAATCGAGCGGTTGTTTTAAACGCACAGTTTTCTCCGGAATTGTTAGAATCTATTTTTATCACAACCACCCCATTACATGATGGAGCTGTTCTCATTCGAGGGACAACCATTTTGTCTGCTGCCACTATTCTCCCTTTAGCAGATGATACAACACATCTCTCAAAATCTATGGGTACGAGACATCGAGCGGGATTGGGAATTAGTCAAATTACCGATGCCTTAGTGGTCGTTGTCTCTGAAGAAACAGGAAAAGTTTCAATCGCGAGGGATGGAATCATGACGCGAGGTGTAAAAGTTGATCGTTTTAAGGGAATTGTTCGAAGTGTGTTTAGCCCTCCTAAAACATCATTGCCGGCATCGATTAATCTATGGGAACAATTCAAGATATGGACTCGTTCGTAAACAAAGTCTTCTACTATCAATGGCAAAGAAAGCTATTTGCTTTATCCACAGCAATTATCATATGGATTTTTGTCAACCATTCGATCCTCTCTACCAAAACGATTCCTTCTGTTCCAATCAGAGTGATTAATCTGCCTACTGATAAAACCATTCAAGGATTACTTCCAAACGGATTTTTAAGCAAACGGACAGCTCTTTCAATTACCGGATCTAGAGATGTTATCGACCAATTAGAACCGGGTGATGTGGAAATCTTGCTCGATGTTTCGAATCTCCCAAGCGATGGTTTTGTCCAAATCACTAAAAAGAATCTCATCAGCTTAAATCCTAATATCAATTTACCAACACATGTGACTTCCATTAGCCATCCGGAATTTGTCATTAAAATGAGCGCCATATTAACAGATAAAATCCCTGTCACTATCCAGCCGCCTATTGGAAATGCACCAAAGGATTATGCATTCTTAGATATTTGGCCGATTCATTTAATGCAAACGGTGAGTGGACCTCAAGATGAGGTTTTGAAATTAAAAAATAAAGGGGTTGAACTCGTCTTTAACCTGAATGATATTACAAAAGAACAACTCGACTTGCTCCAAGGGACTGGTCCGTATGATGATGAAATCAGCTTTCCGATCCCGGAACAATGGAAGAAAATTCAAATCCCCTTATCTTTACGGGGAATAGAATTTTTAAATGACCCCGATGCAAAAAATTTACAAATCACTTTCTTGCGCTCGCAATTGCTGCCAATAAAAAATGATATCCCCCTCTCTGTTTTTTATCCTTTAAAATATAGCGCGACCATTAATCCCGAGACCTTTCATTTAGCTCCATCTTCTTTTGTTAAATTTAAAAATGATTTACCAATTATCACAGTCCCTCTCTACGTTAGCCATGTGAGTAAATTGTTTCTTGAAATTGTGAAAGATAATATGGAAATCGATATTGTCGCTGCTCCTCCGACGGAAAGAGAGTATTTGGAATGGGATGTCAACTTTATTGATGAAACACATTTAGAAGATACCTATGTGGCTTTTGTGCTGAGCAATTCACGCCTTTCGCAACATTCAAACCAAACGAAAAATAGTGAAAAAGAAGCCAATTTAAGACAGCGGTTTCGCTCTTACATCCAACATTTAATTCTGTTTCTTTCTGCTGAATACAAACTAGATCTTCAATGTTGGTTGGAGGATGGCCAAATTAACATCCATATCCCCAACGTCAAATTAGCCAACGATCATGCCCGCTGAACGCTATTTCATTGATGATTCATTGGATTCTCGTAAGCAGCTTGAAATCAAAGACAGTGAATTTCATCATCTTGCCCATGTGATGCGCACAAAAAAAGGGGATGCGATTGAACTCGTCAATGGCAAGGGGGCTTTGGCTATTGGAAGTGTCATTGAAGTTGCTAAAGATAAAGCAAAAATAATGATAGAATCCTTTCAAACTATACCCCATCCACCAAATTTTATCATTCTGGCCCAAGCGTTTTGTAAACAAAACAGAATGGATATTCTATTGGAAAAAGGGACGGAACTCGGAGTGAATCAATTTTGGTTATTCCCAGGCCATCATAGCGACAAAAAAGAATGCTTTCCCAGTCAAATGGAGCGCAACCACGCCCTTATCATTTCTGCCATGAAGCAAAGCGGCAGATTATTTTTGCCTGAAATCGCCTATAAAGAAAAACTTGATACATGGCAAAAAACCGAAACCGCGCATTTCTTTTATGGTGATTTAAATGCTGAAGCGCCTTTGTTTGAGAATGAATGGAAACAATTAGCAAATAAGGATAGACCGGTAGTTTTCTTTACAGGTCCGGAGGGGGGATTTAGCCAGCAAGAAGAAGTCATCTTGCAACAATTAGGGGCGCACGGAGTCAAACTCCATTCAAATATTTTACGCTCCGAAACAGCATCGATCATGGCCATCAGTTTAATCAGCCATTGGCATCTACAATGAATCCCCCTATATTGACTGTGCGCAATTTGACAACTCGCTTGAAACTTGGCAATACGATATGGACTGTAGTCGATCATTTGGGATTTGATCTCTATCCTGGAAAAACTTTAGCCCTGGTTGGAGAGTCCGGTTGCGGAAAATCGTTGACTGCGCTCTCTATCATGCGCATTCTTCCAACCCCTCCTACCCTCCCCCCCATGGGAGAAGTGATCTACAAAGGGAAAAATCTGCTGGAAATCAGTGAAAAAGAGATGAGAAAAATTAGAGGCGCAAAGATTGCCATGATTTTTCAAGATCCTCAAAGTGCTTTAAACCCTGTCTTCTCCATTGAAAATCAGATGCTCGAAGTCGCAGCAAGGCATTTGAATCTTTATGGGGATGAAGCATATGAAAAGGCTATCAAACTTCTTGAAGAGGTGGGTATTCAGCAGCCCACTGAGCGAATCAAAGATTACCCTCATCAATTATCCGGCGGAATGAAACAAAGGGTAATGATTGCGATCGCTTTAATGTGCGAACCCGATATCATCATCGCAGATGAACCGACAACCGCCTTAGATACCACCATCCAAGCACAAGTGCTTAAGTTGATTCGCAATCTACAAGAGAAAAAAGGGTTAGCCCTTTTATTAATTACCCATGATATGGGTGTTGTTGCGGAAATGGCGGATGATGTCATCGTTATGTATCTTTCACAAGGGGTTGAGCGCGGAACTGTTCACCAAATTTTTGATCATGCTGCCCATCCCTATACGATGGCCCTTTTTAATGCGAGACCCGCACTTCATAAAAAAGGAGAAAAGCTATCCGCTATTCCCGGCAACGTCCCCACATTTAAACATATTCCTAATGGGTGCCGCTTTCATACCCGTTGCCCTTATGTCATGAAAAAGTGTAAAGTAGGCTCAGTCCCTGATTTTGAAATAGAAAATAAGCAACATCAAGCTAAATGTCTTCTTCACGATGGAACAACAGAAAGCAAACAACGATTTGAACACCCCAATTTTGGAAGTTAAGGGGTTAAAAAAATATTTCCCCATTTATTCCGGACTATTTCGCCGTCAAGTCGGCGAAATCAAATCTGTGGATGGGATAGATTTTTCTATCCCTAAAGGGAAGGTGCTTGGAATGTTAGGAGAATCGGGATCGGGAAAAAGCACTGCTGCAAGGGCTGCAATCAGATTGATTGAACCCACGGATGGATCGATCTATTTTAATGGCGAGTCGGTTTTGGGAATGACAAAAAGCGAACTCAAGGCTTTACGAAAAGAAGTACAAATCGTTTTCCAGGACCCCTATGCTTCGTTAAATCCGAGGAAAACAATTCGAGAAAATATTGGTGAGGCGCTGATCTACCACAACATTGTTCAAACAAAAGAAGAGCAGGTGGAACATGTTGCTAATATTTTAATACAAATAGGTCTTTCCCCCGACTGCATGGAGGCTTATCCCCATGAATTTTCCGGCGGTCAACAGCAGCGCATTTGCATCGGAAGAGCCATTAGCTTAAAGCCTAAATTGATCATTTGCGATGAAGCGGTCTCGGCCCTCGATGTCTCATTACAAGCACAAATTCTCAATCTATTGATTGATCTGAAAGAAACCCTCGAACTCAGCTATTTATTTATCTCCCATGATCTTTCAATCATACGCTATATTTCAGATGAGGTCATCATTTTATATAAAGGAAAAGTAGTGGAGCAGGGAGAAACAGAAACAGTTTTTAACGTACCAAAGGATCTCTATACACAAACCTTGCTTTCGTCTATCCCTGCTCTTTATCCAAAAAAAGGCTCATTAGACCTCTTGCATAATTCCATTTATTTGCTAAAATGAATCTTTTTGGCGTCTTTATTGCCAAATTTTTCGACCATATTAAACCCAATATGCTCTCAAAATTTGGCAATAAATCCATCCAAAAATCTTTCATTTTATCAAACAAAGCGAATTATGCAAGAGGTCTACTATGCAATCTTTAACAATTGGTCAATATTTGCTCAAAAGACTCTACGGCTTAAGGGTCAAACATATTTTTGGGATACCCGGGGATTATGTTTTACGATTTAATAAGCTGATCGAAGACCACCCAGATATTCAATTTGTCAATACAACAAGAGAAAATTGCGCCGGATATGCAGCCAATGCCTATGCGCAACTGAGGGGCTTAGGGGTCGCTTGCATCACCTATGGAGTTGGGATAGAAATCGTTTCAGCTATTGCTCAAGCGTACATAGAAAATTTACCCATGGTTGTGATTTCCGGGACGATTGCCACAACGGAATATCAAAAACATCAAGAATGCCACCATCTCATTAACAAAGTCGTCAATGAATTTGGCGATGGGACCCAACTGGAAATCTTTAAAAATGTGACAATTGATCAAGGGGTTTTAAATTCACCCAAAACGGCAGCAGAGACCATCGATCGCGTTTTGCATCAATGCTTAGAACACAAAAAACCTGTCTATTTGGAGCTGCCTCGCGATCTTGTCGATGTTGAAATAACACAATTGGACAGTCATTATTTCTCCCATTCAAAAACGGATGCTGAAACTTTGGGTGAAGGAATGCAAGAGATTCAAAAAATCTTATCTCAATCAAAATCCCCAATTCTTTGGATTGGACATGAAATTGCAAGATATCATCTCAACCATCTCCTTCTACAATTTGCAGAGAAATATTCGATCCCCATCGTCTCTTCGCTTTTAGGCAAAACGACAATTGATGAACACCACCCTCTTTTTCTTGGAGTCTATCAAGGGGAAATGAGCAATGAAAACACAATAGCCGCGATTCATCAATGCGATTGCCTTTTGATTGCGGGTGTCATTCTTCATGACCTAGACACAGGGATTTTTACAACCAAGCTCAATCAAGAACATTGCATTCTCGCAACTGAAAAGGAATTGAAAATAGATCATCATTCCTATGACATCCCCTTAATTGATTTTATTAATCAATTAGATAAACTTAAGCTTCCCGGTTTCTCTCGTTCTCTTCCCCTCAATCCCAAAAAGAATCTTCCGTTTAAACCTGATTCAAATAGTAAAACCACGACGAAAAGACTGTTTGAATGCTTACAATCGTTTCTTACACAAGAGCACATTGTTGTCTCAGATGTCGGAGATGCTCTTTTTGGCAGTACAGAACTCGTTCTTTTTGAAAATTCTTTCCTCAGCAATTCCTATTACGCCAGCATAGGAATAGGGATACCTACGGCCATTGGAGCGCAATTTGCACAACCGAGCAAGCGGGTGGTTGCTCTTATTGGCGATGGGGGCTTTCAGATGAGTGCAACAGAGCTTTCAACTGCAATACGCTATAACCTCGATCCTATTGTCATCGTCCTCAATAATCATGGCTATGGAACAGAAAGAGTCTTACTTGAAGGCACATTCAATGATTTAGTGAATTGGAATTACACAAAACTTCCTCAGCTATTAGGGGGTGGAATCGGAATAAGGGTAGAAACAGAAGAGGCTCTTAGCGACGCTCTCGATAAAGCTTTTTCTTCTCGCGGAACATTTTTCCTCATCGAGGTAGAACTCGATAAAATGGATTTTTCTCCCTCACTTGTGCGCTTGGGCAAAAGTTTAGGCAAGATTGTTAAATCTTAAAAAGATCAGGCTTCATTCCACAAATACTTCAGTGTACCCAAAATTTTCTTTTCTTGTTCCGGGCTCATGCTCATTTTTGGTTGACCAATTCCTTTGAGAACTAAATCTAGACCCGTAATCTCAAGGGAAGCCATAAAACCAAATAGACTACCAAGCCAAGGGCCTGTCCAACCAGAATCGGCGATCGACATCCCAGAAGGAACAGCAATATGTGGAATTCCAAAAAAAAGAGTGATTGAAAGCGAAACAGTAAACCCTTCAGCTGCAAGTTTCAGTGCCTCTAAAAATTCTTTTGGCCCCCCATAATAAGCACAACCCACTACACCAATAAGCAAAGCTGCACCCAAAATCCCCCAACCAACAGGGGTTGTGGCCACACCCACAATAGCGAGCGCAGTTATAACTCCAAGGCCAACACCTGCTAAAAATGAGATTGCTTCAAAAAATTTTTTTGCATTTTCATTTTCCCTTTTTTCTACTATCGCTTTATTTGCTTCATGCAATTTAGCTAATACTTCTTCTTTTGAGGGTAAGGGGTTTGAATGCTTGGACCTATCAATTGGCAATAACTCTATTCCGGTTTCATCATCCGGTTTATGGATATTCGATGGATACGCTGGATCGTTCCAAGAAATGCCCGATGAATGCATCATACTTTCCTCCTAATATTATACCAATTTATCCAATGCTATCTTAATATGGTTTCTTTCTTTTTCCAAGAATGGCTTCCCTGCACTTTTTTCATAAGCCCTTAAAAGAATCTCCCTTGCTTGTTCTTTTCGATGAATCGCAAGCGAACAATTTGCCGCATAGAAATAAGGAGCCAATGTGTTTTCTTCTAGCTCTCCGGCAAGAAGATAGGCTTTCATTGCCTCTATGTTTTCTCCTCGCTTTTCTTCTGCAAAACCCAGGGCGAGCCAAAAACTTGAAACATTTGGATTCAGAGTGGTAAGAAGTAAAAAAATGGCGCTTGCTTCTTCAATTAAATTCAATTCCATTTGATTGATTCCTATTTGATAAAATTGTGCCATCTCTTCATCGCTGATTCGAAATTGCTTTTGCAGATTAAAATTGCCACTATTTTGTGCAGTGGCATTTAACGAATCGGCCATTTGAGCAAATCGTTTTTTATGCAGCTCTGTTTGATATTTAGTTAAAACTTTCATCCCAAAGCGAATTCTTTTTTGAAATTGATGAAATGAAGAATAGAGTTCTTTTCGCAACCTGGCGATAAACTGCTTGTCAGTTTCTATTCTTTGGCCAGCTGTTTCTTGGGTTGCCATTTCAATTAATGGTTCAATGACATGTTGATTAAGTTTATTAATAACTTTCATATGAAACCTAAGTTGATTAACTCCATAATCAATCTTAGATTTAAATTATTAATTTTAAATAAAGAATTCAGCCTCTTTTTGACTGAGTCGATAATCCATAGCCGATTTTAAATAATGGGTCTTCGTATGAGACGAAGCCCGAGCCTTTATCATAGATGGGATAATTTTTGAGTTGATCCATGTTGCGCATCCAATTGACTGTAAGCGTATTCGGCGTTCCGATACTCCCCTTTTGTGGGCAAAATAAATATTTTCCAAAGAGGGCATTTGCAATTGCTTGCCCGCCAGTTGTACCTGGAAGCCATGCGGCAATGAATGCATCGCTTTTATCCAAAGGATCTTGGATGATCATCGGGCGACCGGAAAAGAGAACTGTAATCAAAGGAATTTTTGGATCTACTGTTGTGACAGCTAAAATAAAATCTAGATCACTTTTTTCATAATCGATAGCTAAACTCTGTTTTTGCTTCAAAGGCAAGTAGGGATTTAAGTGATAATGATACAAACACCCCTTTTGATGATCGGTTGCATTGACACACAGCGGCGATGCGATATCGCCCATAAATTCAGCATAAGGAGGCTCCGCAAGCGCCCCGATAATGATGGTATTTTCATGGTTGATATTTGGATAAAGTAAAAGCGTATCTAATGAAGTGATGATTGTCGCTTTGGGAACCAGTTTTTTTATCCCCTCTAAAAGGGTTGTGGCTCCTGATTCTCTTTTATTGCTCCCTTGCCAAAAGGCATTGCCTTCGATCCCTTGCCAACTAATTGTCCACCCCCCTGTTTGTATCCCGATGTTGTCGTAATTTGCATAAGAAGCAGGAATGTACTTTCCATCATTTTGCTTTTTATGAATTGAAGAGGTTCCTAAAAGGACGACATACTCAATAGTATCACTAGAAATTGGAAGGAGTTGATTCTTATTTCTGAGAAGAACCAAGGATTCTTCAGCAGCCCGAATTGCTGTGTTGATTTCTTCTTCATATTTTTTTTTGTTAGATAAAAAAGGCCTCTCACTTTTAATCAATTGACCTTGAGAATTGATGTCAATCAATCCCATTGCATATTTAACAGCTAAAATATGTGTGACGGCATCATTAATCCTCTCTTCAGAAATAGCACCGGATTCTACTTGTTGTTTAAAAAGAGCAAGATAAGAAGGGAGATCTTTTTCAATCGTTGCTGTACTAGAGAGCATGACCAGATCTATGCCGCTATTAATTGCATTTGCAAGTGCTTGAGGAAATGGAGTGAAAGTGGTCGTTGTCGGCAACCCTTGCGATCCAGCTTTATCAATCGCTCCATAATCGCTGACAATCAATCCTGCAAAAGGGGTATCGAAATATTTTTTTGCCTTTCTTAAATCTTGAATTAATTGGGTATTAAAAGTCATAGGTAAATTATTGATCGCATTGTATGAGATCATGATTGATCCGGCCGAACTTTGAATTGCCCCCTCATAGCCAGCCTTGTTGACTTCCATGAAATGATCTAGATGATTTGCTATCACATTTCCTTCATCAACACCATCGAGAGTCGCTCCGTCCCCTAAATAGTGTTTAACTGTGCTAAGAACCCCGGTAATTTTCCCATCTATCTGCTGTTGCAAACCATCTACAAGCTGAAATGTATATTTTTGAGTCAATAAGGGCACACTCCCAAAAGTTTCATAGGTTCTTCCCCAATTGGGATTATGGCTGATAGCAACGGCGGGAGCATACACCCAATTAAAACCGGTTTTTAATACATCATGAGCTGTCCAATAACCCACTTCACTTAAAAGGAGCTCATCATGTGTGACGCTCAAACCGATATTATGTGGAAAGACGACATTGCCTAAAATGCTCGCATGTCCATGAACAGCATCGACACCGATCAACAAGGGGATGACATCGCCTTGATTTGTAATGACCGGATGTGCATCGATCTGACGATTGATTGCAATCCAATTTTCTTTGGTCGATGTGAGAAAATTTTCAGGGTCGTTTAGCTCAACAGACAGTTCATTTAACCCATCGTTCACACCGCCTCTTCCATTTGGAATTTCGCTTCCTGCCGCGAGGACTGCGCCTAAATGGTAACGATTGATTAAAGGATAGTCTAACGTTTGCGTGGTGGGTTGCAAAAACGCATACTTCACCAACGTCATTTGGCCTATTTTTTCTTCAAGGGTCATCCTCAAAACAGCTGGACGCACCCTAATTTCATACTCTTGAAAGGGAATTTTTTTTTGATTAAATTCATTCCTCAGCATTGCTAGGAAAGCAAAAACAAACAAAAAAAAAAACTTTTTCATGAATTTAACTCGACTTTGTACAATTTTTGGACGAATATTCGAGAGAGAAGCAAACTACAGCGTAATAAATTTCGCAGAAAGGGGTTGTTTTTCCCCTTCCGAGAAATTTATTTAGCTGTAGAAAGCTTCTCTCTCCGAAGATGAGTTCAAAAATTGTACAAAGTCGAGTTTAAATCAAACCAAAAATTTTAAGAATGATAATCACGCTCAATGGAACACCTAGAATCCATAACAAGGCCATTCTTCCAAGTCCCATACACCCTCCTTTTTTAAGTCCTTGCAATACATGCGTAACGAGGTCGTCTCGACCTGCCTCTTTATTAGTATAATAATTTTAAAATATTTTCTACTGTTTTTCTTTGGCCCGAATCTTGCATCTGTATTTTTATGCGTTATGAGTTTTAAATTTACTAATTATCGAGGATAATTATGAGTAAAACAATTTTAAGACCTCTAGAAATCAATGGCTACGAAGAAGTCGTTGAAGTGATCAATCGAGAAGCACACCTCCATGCGATCATTGCAATTCATAGCTCCAAGCTCGGTCCTGCATGCGGAGGGATAAGGGCCTACCCTTACGCATCTTTCGATCAAGCGCTTACTGATGTTCTAAGACTCTCAAAAGGAATGACCTACAAATCTGCACTTGCTCAAACAGAGACTGGTGGAGCAAAAAGTGTCATCATTTTGGATAAACAATTCCCAAAAGACAAAGAAATGCTTCTCGCTTTTGCAGATGCGCTCAATCAATTGGGGGGAAGATATTTTGCCGGAGAGGATGTGGGGATCACTGTCAAAGATTTAGATGTGATGCGAGCTATCACCCCCTATGTCGTTGGACTCTCTTTCAAAGGAAGTAGTGGGGATCCTTCACTCTTTACTGCAAGAGGAGGATTTAGAGGGATTCAAGCTGTCTGCACTAAGCTATGGGGATCGCCTTCGGTAAAAGGCAAGAGAATTGCTATCCAAGGGCTTGGATCTGTAGGCATGAAACTCGTTCAGCATCTCTTTTGGGAAGGGGCACATCTATATGTCAATGATATCAACGATATGTTAATGGATGAGGCGGTGAATCATTGGGGGGCTCAACCTGTGTCGGGAGAAAACATTTATCAGATTGAATGTGACGTTTATTCTCCTTGTGCCTTAGGGGGAATTTTAAATGAACAAACGATCTCTCGACTGAATTGCAAGGCAATTGCAGGAGTTGCTAACAATCAGCTATTAAAGGAAGAAGATGGAGATCGATTATTCAAGCGCTCTATCCTTTACGCACCCGATTTTGCTATCAATGCTGGAGGTTTAATTAACATTTCCAACGAAGTAAAAAAAGCTCCATATTCACCAAATTGGGCAAGAGACAAAGTGGATCATCTCTATGATCTGTTACTTTCCATATTTGATATTTCAGAGCAAAAAAAGATCCCAACTCATCAAGTCGCCATTCAAATGGCAGATGAGAGATTAAATAAAAAAACTGAAACCAAGGTCGTTAATTTTTAAATCAAGAGACACAATATAATCCTGGGAAATTTTTGGCAATCCGTGCGTAATCAGGTCGTCTCGACCTGCCTTTCGAGGCCGAGACGGCCTTGCTACCTTCCTTTTTTCCAGCTTTCAGCTGGAAGGACTATACCGAAACAATTTAGATAGTTAAATATTCCACTTTTATAAAATCTTTTTATAAAAATATTTTTATTAATTTGCAAAAAAAATAAACAATATATTATAATATTTCTTTATATTAATAATAATTTTTTGAAAAAGGTTAGTTTCATGACTGAAAAAATATTGTTTAAAACTGCACCGATTTCCTATTCTCGTTTTTTAAAATCAAAACAATCCAAAGAAACCCATGTCCATTGGTTGACAGAGGCGAAAGAAACTGTTGATATTGAGTTTTTTAGACAATCCATTTCCTTGCATTATCAACATGCCTATGCAACTAAAAAATGGCAAAATTGGGTCTATCGATTTGTTTTTTTTAGCTTTGGTTTATTATTTCTTCTATTGAGTGGAATCATTTTTTTTAAAACTGTCAACTTTGCATGCGGTTTTTATTTTAAAAATTGCCTAGTTGTTAAAAATTGTATTAATTCTTTTTGCATTTTATTATCAGGTGGAGCATTTACCGCCGGATACTCTATACATCCGGAAAAAGAAGCGATCCAATATCTGATAGGAAAAGTTGAGAAAGAGTTAAGCCATCCGGCTAAGCATCTGCAGATTGAATTCAATGCGATTATCTCAAATCTTTTTCAAGATGAAACCGCTTCACATCAGACAGTCTGGATAAAAAAAACATTAAACCGCTAAGAACCTGAGATTTTATCACTGATCTGTTCTTTTCCAACACCAGAAGCTGTCTTCTTTGCTGTTGTTGCTGCTCGCTTCCTTGAGGGCAATGTCTTCTTTGCCGTAGGAGTTGCAGATTTAGAGATGGCTTTGGTGGATGAATGTTTCTTTTTTGAACTAGACTTGGGTTTTGATCCACTCTTTGAAAACAACTCTTCAGGATGCTTTAATGATTGGGTGATATCTTTCAAAAGTTCTGATCCGGCTTTAGGAGCTAAAAAAAGAGCAGCAGTCGCCCCTATAATCCCTCCGGCAATGCCGCCTAATAACATTTTTTTATTCACGCAATCGCTATGTTCAAAAATAAGATGTGCAGCTTCCTTTGCATGCTCCCTTAAGCCGTGTGTTTCTTTTCGTTTAAAGAGAGCGGCAATGGCGCCGATGATGCCGGCTATCACTGCGGCTCCAGCCATCAGATTGTTGTTTGGTTCTTTAGACATCTTCAATCCTTATTTTCTCTTTTTTGAATGAAAATTCTGCCATGCTGAAAAACCCAATTGCGCCCAATCTAACATATCCCCTAATTTTTTATTGTTTATGAGACCTCGAACCTGATCAATCAATTCGTTTCCTTTTTCATTTGCTCCTTCATTCAGCTGTTCTACGACACTTTGAGCAAGCGATAGCCATTTGCTTGTTTTAGATTGTGCAGCTTTTCCAAAAGCTTTCCCTCTTTTAGAAAGAGAATTTCTAAATTCTTGGCTTCTTTCGCTAATGTCATCATAGGCATCAACAAGATCGCGTCTCAATGCTTTTCCCGGCTTTGGAGTGAGCAAAAGAGCTAAAGAGACTCCAATGACTCCTCCTAGAAGTCCACCGATTAAAAGATCTCTTGAACAGCACTCTTCTTCTTCCTCTTCTTCGCCCATCCATCCCCTCACTTTTTTTGTTGCACAATCTAAAATTGTTTTAGCTTTTGACGTAAGATCGCACGTTTGGTCACTGAAATTATTTGCAAAACATCTTCCCTTTTTCGCAATTTCATTCGCTTTTTCTGAGAGATCACAATAAGTATCGCATAAATCTTCTCGAAGGTCTTTCCCAGAACTTGGTGAAGATAACAAAGCTGCCACACCACCTAAAAGGCTTCCAACCATAGCTCCCACTAAAAATTCCTTAGTATGCATGTTGCTCATAGCTTATCTCCCTTTATTATATTTCTGCCAAATGCTTAAGCCCAACCCAGCCAATTCCAAAATTGCTGCACTGGCCATCAAACTATTGTTGATCGTTTTCTTTTTTTTTTCTCTCTCTTCCTCATTTTCAAAAAAATTATTTTTTAAATCGGCCGCCTGTTGTTCTAAAATTTGACCTGTATGGCTGATCGCATTAAACAATGGATTGAATGCTTCTGCTTTATTGAGTTGATGACGGGCTTCACTCATCGTTATATTGACTTCTTTGAGAGTTTTTTTCAGGCCTATGATGAGCACAATAAGATAAATCACTAAAATGACAAACGCAGCTGCAATGACAGCGACGCTAATCTCGATAATCATAATTTCCTCCCAAAAACATATGTAAACTTAACTTCTAAGTAATTTTATTTATTGTCAAGAATTAAAAGAGAGGACTTTTAGAGGTAATTGTTCAATTTTAAGTCCTCTGCTTTGTTTGAGAGGTGTTGGTTTTCAAAGAATGCATGACTTTCACCAATGACTTCTCTTGCCAAACAAATCACCCCTATCAAATTGGTGATCAGCATCAGGGAAATAGAGATATCGGCAAAACGCCAAATTAAATCGACATGGAGTAGCGCACCCACAGGAATGAGCAAAACATAAATATATTTAAAATAGGCCCCGCATTTTCTCCCCAAAAGAAAGTCAATTGCTTTCTCACCGCAGTAGGCCCATGCGAGAATTGTCGTATAGGCGAAAAGCAATAAAGCGATAATCACAACGTAAGAACCCAAGGAATGACCCAACCCTCTTTGAAAAGCCTCTGTGACCATATTTGTACTTTGCAATCCGGTCTCTTGCCAAACACCCGTTACCAATAAGACAAGACCAGTCATCGTACATACGATCATCACAAGAAAAGGAGCTACCAAAGTGACGATTCCATCGATGACGGGGTTGCTTGTGCGTGCGCTCGCTTGAAGAATAGGGACCATTCCTGTCCCGGCATCCGTTGCAAAGAGACCTCGATCAAAACCCGATGAAATGGCCCTCATCACTGAAAAACCCATGACTCCGCCAAATGCAGATTTTGGATCAAATGCCGCTGTTAACATCAATTCAATCGCAGGGATGACTTTATTGAAGTTGATCCCAAGAATGATTAAGGCAATCGTTAGATACAAGAAAGCTTTTATAGGAACGACAAAAGAAGCGAGCCATGCGACGCGCTGCAGCCCACCTAATAGAACAAGTCCGACTAAAAGAGCAATAATAGTAGAGCAGTAAAAGGCATTCAAACCGAGCTGCTGAAGAGGCAATGTCACAGAGTTGACCTGAGCAAAATTCCCGACTGTAAGAGCTCCAATCACAGTAAAGCAAGAAAATAGAAGGGCAAGTTTCTTAAACCCTAGGGCGTCTCTAAGATAATACATAGGTCCTCCTACGTACTCGCCCGCGCTATTTTTTTTTCTGTATTTTACACCTAAAATACAACTGGTATATTGAATCGAAGCCCCTAAAAAAGCCATGACCCACATCCAGACTAGAGCTCCTGGTCCCCCTGTTGAAATAGCAACAGCCATTCCTGAGATATTCCCTGTCCCAAAATTGCCTGCTAAAACAGAAGCGATGGCCTGATAGTGGCTAATATTGCCTTGATATTGAGTATCTTTTTTTAAGAGATAGGAAAAACTGAGTTTTAATTTTGTAATCTGAACAAAACGAAGCTTAAAGGTAAGATAGAGGCCGAAGAATAAAATGGTGGGAAATACAATGTAAAACGTGAGCCCTTCATTAAAGGCCATCAACATCGCTTTCAAATCCATCAAATTCATGCTCAGAAATACCCTATATAAAAATTAAGAACCTGTTCAAAATAGAATCTCGAACAGGTTCTGAGAAAAAAATAAAAGAAATTATTTTTGTCTTTTTTCCAAATAATTAATGACATCTCGAACAGTTTTTAATTTTTCTGCATCTTCTTGAGAAATTTCGCACCCGAATCTCTCTTCAAATGTCATGATGAGCTCTGTCAAATCTAAAGAATCGGCGTTTAAATCTTCGACAAAAGATTTTTCAGGTGTCACATCATCTCTATCGACCCCTAATTGTTCTATAACAATATCAATGACTTCTTGTTCAGTTGACATATTTTTTTCCCACTTTGATTAAAACTAAAAATAGAAATTATAAAGTAAAGGCGTATTTCAAGCAAGAGCCGGAAAATGGATCTAAGCTCCTCACATCTGCATGCCGCCATCGACGGAGATCACTTGACCGGTGATATAATTTGATAATGGACAAGCCAAGAACCATACTGCATGCGCGATTTCTTCTGCATTTCCAAGACGGCCAAGCGGAATTGTGTTTAGAATCCCCTCTTTTTGATAATCATTTAAAACATCAGTCATTTTTGTTTTAATAAAACCGGGTGCCACACAATTGACATGAATATTCCTTGAGGCAAGCTCTTTTGCAAGCGATTTAGAAAACCCGATCATGCCGGATTTTGATGCTGCATAATTTGTCTGCCCGGGATTGCCAATCAGTCCAACAATTGAAGTGACATTGATGATTTTCCCTTTCTTAGCCTTCATCATCGAACGGACAATAGAGCGGCAAGTATTAAAGCAAGATTTTAAATTAATTTCTAAAACCTTGTCCCAATCCTCTTCGGACATCTTCATCAACAATTGATCAGCTGTGATGCCGGCATTGTTTACTAAAATATCGATTTTCCCAAACCCTTCAAGAATTTGTTTGATCCCCTCTTCAACAGCTGCCGTTTTCGAAACATCGATTTTATAAAACTTTAAATCTGCTGTTGGAATCTTTTCTTTTATTTCGGAAATTGTTGACTCGCCGGCTTCGCTATTGGTGCCGATGATTGCAACCTTAGCCCCTTCTTGGGCAAATTTTAAAACAATCGCTTTGCCAATTCCTGCATTTCCGCCAGTGACTACTGCTACTTGATCAGTTAATGTTTGATTCATGAAAATCCTTTAAATTTTCAACTTTTTCTATGGAAAGGGTTGGTGCCTTCACGCCAATTTTTCGATTCATCCCCGCCAATGTTTTACCGGGTCCAATTTCGATATAGAGATCAATGGATTCTTTTTCCATTTCTTCTATCCCCTGTTGCCAACGGACTGGGTCAGTGACTTGCTCAATTAAATTGTGACGTAATTTCTCAATGCTATCTACAAAATTTCCTGGAACATTCATCACGAGGCGAGAAGCTCCTTTTACAAAAGGGGTTTTCTGAATAAAGGGGGTCAACTTATCTTTTGCCTGCTTCATCAGTCCACTATGAAATGCTCCGGAGACATTTAAAGGCAAAACGCGTTTAGCCTGATGTTCTTTTGCTGCAGCACATCCGGCATCAATCCCTTTTTTTGTCCCGGAAATCACAACTTGACCCGGACAATTATAATTAGCGACCCAAAGATCATTTGGAAGGTTGATCTCCTTCACAAATTTTTCAACAATTGCAGGCTCCAATCCCATGATTACAGCCATCGTCCCTTCTTTATGTTTACAGGCTTCATTCATAAATTGAGCCCGAGATTGCACTAATGAAATAGCTTCCCTGAATGGAAGCCACTCAGCGGCGGTGATGGCAGAATACTCTCCTAAGCTTAAGCCTGCGCAGACATAGGGCTCAATTTCATAAAGCTCTTTAATGACTCTTAAGATGGCGATACTGACGATAAAGATCGCCGTTTGACTATTTATCGTTTCGGTGAGTTCAATATCCGGTCCATTTAAAATCAAAGAAGAGATCGACCGCCCTAAGAGATCGTCAGCTTCTTCAAAAGTCAAACGGGCAGCAGAGAATTCCTGAATAAAATCCTTTGCCATTCCGGGATATTGCGCACCTTGCCCCGGAAAAAGAAAGGCAATCTTTTTCTTCTTATTCATTCTATCACCTGGGTTAAAATTGCAGCTCCCCATGTCAAGCCGCCCCCAAAAGCGGTTAAAAGGAGATGTTCCCCTTTTTGAAACGCTTCTTCTTTTAGTAATTCATCTAAAGCGATGGCGATGCTAGATGCGGAGGTATTGCCATACTTATGGACGGTGAGATAGATTTTTTCTTCAGAGATATTAAAGTTTTTTGCAATCGCATCGATGATTCGTTTGTTGGCTTGATGAGGGACAAGCCAGCTAATATGTTCTTGCTCAAGTCCGGCTTTTTCCAAGCATTCCCGAGCAGCCGCGCTCATTCGCCTCACTGCATGTTTAAAAACTTCATTTCCTGACATTTGAAAAAAATGCATTCTTTTTTCTAAGGTTTCCTCAGACGCCGCAAATCGAGATCCCCCGGCCGGTATTTTTACCAAATCTGCCAATTCCCCATCAGTTCCGAGGCTAATGGTATCGATTCTTAATCCATTTCCTTGAAGAGAAATGTAGGCAGCTGCTGCCCCATCTCCAAAAAGTACACAGGTAGAGCGATCTGTATAATCGATAAAAGAAGACATTTTTTCTGTTGCAATGACGAGAGCATTGCTGTATGCACCCGATTGTAGGAATGACTTTGCAATAGATAGGGCATATAAAAAACCTGTGCATGCCGCCTGAATATCGAAAGCGGTTGCCTTTTCGGCCTTTAATTTGGCTTGAATAAGGGCTCCTGTGCTTGGAGAGATATAATCGGGGGTCATTGTGGCAACGATGATTAAGTCTACATCTTTTGCTTGCACGCCGGCCTTATCTAAAGCTTGCCTGGCTGCTTCAGCCCCCATATCAGATGGGAATTCATCATTTGCAGCAATTCTTCTTTCACGCATCCCTGTACGCGATACTATCCAATCATCTGTCGTATCGACCAATTTCTCTAAATCTTGGTTAGTCAACACTTTTTTTGGAAGATAGGATCCGAGTGAATTGATGCGCGGGGTCATTCTTAGAAACCACCTTCATGGGGTAAAGCGAAGGTATACGTAAAAAATTTTGCTAAGGATTTATCTGCGAGTGTAGTAACGAGTTCTTCTGCTTCTAATTCCTTTAAACCCAAACTAGTACCCCAATCTTTCATATGTCTAATTTCTTCAAGGTCACTATTCAGTGTTTTTGTCGTCTCAACCCATCGACAATCATAGATTTCCTTTGGACTATAGCGTTTTCCTTTAAGTTCTAAACAGCTGATTTCTAAATCTCCGGATTGTCCTTTAAACGGAGGATCTAACTCAGCTAAGAAATCAAACAAAGGGTATGGCTTTTCAGGATGGTTGAGATTATAAACGATTCGTGGAAGGCAAGTCACAATTCGAGCAGCCAGAGTAAAAAGATCAACGGCGATTGTTCCTAAAAAAGCGATTATTTTGAGGGCGGTGTTTTGAATCGCATGTAATTTGGAAGACCATCTGGTTGTGAGCGGAACAAAAAGATCTTGTAGAAAATGGGGTACAGAATTTGTCCGTTTTGGAAATAAAAGAAATAGGGGGAGACTTGCAATTTTTTTATACTTTGTCTTCACTATTTGATCAAATAAATCAGAATTGACTTCCCCGCTATAAATGACTTCTTTATTTGAACCGGACACATTTAAATAATAAAACATAATAAAACTTTAATTTTTATAAACTATTTTTTTAATGTTAAATATTAAACGCAAAGTTGCAAAGAAGCAAATCAATGACTGCATTGCAAATATTTTATATTTGTTTATCTTTGCGCCTTTGCGTTTAGAAACTAATTTGCGCAATAAATCTAAAATTCAGATCTAGTATAAAATAAAGACCATTAACCAACAACTTCTTTGACACTTTATTTATCTCTGATGTAATATGCTCTTATGCGCTATCCGGAACATTTATTAAAACTTATCCAGGTCCTTAAACGCCTGCCCGGCGTCGGCAATAAAAGTGCCGAACGCTTCGCGTTTCATCTATTAAATTGGCCCGGTGAACATCTCAATGAATTTGGGCATATCGTCACAGAAATAAAAAATCAATTACAACAGTGTCAAGAATGTGGCTGTTTAGAAGGAAAAGAAGGGTGTTTGTTTTGTCATTCCACAGAAAGAGAATCTCATACCCTTTGTGTAATCGCTTCTTCGCGGGATGTTTTTTCAATTGAAGAAACGCAGGAATATCGCGGTCTTTATCATGTTTTAGATGGTTTATTATCCCCGATGGAAAGGCGGGGTCCTGAGAGCCTTTCTCTTCCTAAGCTGAAAGAGCGACTCATCAAGCTTCAGGTGAGGGAATTGGTCATTGGGCTTGATTCTACTTTGGAAGGAGACGCCACAGCTCTCTATCTCAAGCAAGAACTCGCCCATTTCCCGCTGAATATTTCTCGGTTTGCTTTTGGGTTGCCTATGGGCAGTTCTCTCGATTATGTTGATGGAGGAACGCTTGCTAGGGCCCTTGCTGGAAGGAATTCATTCTAACTTCGTTAAAAAAAATCATACACGAAGGGGTACTTGAATCCTTTGTTCTTGCTGTCTTGCCAATATTTCAAGCATTCTATCACGCCATTTTTGAATGCGGCGTCATTTGCTGGAAGAGCTTCTGCAAAATGAAAAGCTAGTTCTTCCTTGTTTTGAAGCACAAAAGCAACGGCTAATTGAGAGAAAACTAATTGTTGCGAAATAGGTTCTGTACCATTATAGGCAAATCGAACTGAAGGTTTTGAATCGATTCGATCGCGAATAAAAGCCAAAACCTCTTCTTTTATGGCCATTTTTCCTTTAGCGATCCCCATTTCCAAAAGGCTCCTATAAACCTGATCTTTTTGTGTGATCTTTCCAAATGCTATAATTGCTTCTGGATGCCACTCTATTTTCTCCATTAAATAGATAGAAAGTTCAGCATACACTTTACATTTTTGTATCCCTGAAGGAAGATCTTCGACCCACTTAAGGGCATTTTTACCCCCTTCATGTTTAGCGATCGCTACAACTGCTATTTGAGATAAATCATCCGCGCTGTTATTTTGTTTAGCTACGAGATCGTTAATGGAATCCGTTAGTTCTTGTGTTTTGCCGGCTTGTGTTAGAAAAGAAAAAATATTGGTATAGAATTTTTTAAATCCGCCAAAATCCTTAAGGGTTAAGGTTGGACTGAAAAGCGAAGACACCTTGAGAAATTGGATAAGTTCTATGGCAGTTTGACCCTCTTCCAAAGCAGCTTCTTCTGCCGTGGCTGCCTCTAATTTTTTTGTCGTTAAAAATTGAGCAATTCCTTTAATTGCACCCTTCTTTTCGGAAGAAAAATTGCTAAATGTATCTGTTTTATATTCGTTGCTCCTGTAAACATATAACATGGCATCTTTTATATTTTCTTGTAGCCTGTCTTTCATATGTTTGATATCTATCTGAGTAGAAATACTACTTCGCAAAGACCTAGAAGAAGAGATCTCTTCCATTAATGAGGTAGCCCTTTTAAAGAATCCTATTGCTGCCAAATCGCAAATTTCTGCTTTTGAATTTACATCTGATATCTCCGACAGTTGTAAGAGGGCTTCTTTTAATCTTCCTTTTTTTATGAAATCGAGGGCTAAAGCCAAAAACAATGCATTTCTCAATATTGGGTGAAGGACATCTTTAATATAGGGGGCAGCAATGAGTTGCTTTCCCTCTTTTATTAAAGAAAGTGCAATTACATAACTTTCTTCTTCCTCAAGCCTAAAAACTGAGGGCCTAAAAACTGAGGATTGTGAAGAAGGAATACTAGCGGCATCCTTGATTTCGGGAATATGTGTTTCCTTCTCTATTGTGGGAATGCTTTCGCTTTCTAGCATCATTGTTGAAAGGACCTTCTCAAAATTAATTGTTGAAATAGATAAAGTTTTGGCAGAGTGAATGACTACTTTTTTTAACTGTAAGGCTTGTAAAAATGTATTTGTTTCCACTAAGGCGGAAACATAATTAGAATAAATTTCTTCTTTTTTGCTTTGTTCTGAAGCTGAAGTATTAAGTATCAACTGACCGGCTAATTTCTCTGTTAATAAGATTTGATTATCTTTTAGTAAGCATTTAAAAAGCCATTCTGGACGGAAGTATTCCTTTTTTATTATATCCATTTGTTTTTGAGAGATAGCATTCTCTGCTCCCATTTCTTTTGCTGAAGCGATGAGAATGCGGACAAAGGCCTTTAGCCTTGGACCATTGGAAGAAGAGGTCGATTTTATATGATTTAGAAGTGAGAAAGCTAAATCAAATTCTTTAGTTGTAATGAAATGCAAAAGAAATGAATACACCCATTTTTTATCGGAATTGGAACTCATCTTGTAGTACATTTGAAGAAAATTTTGGCTTTTAGCATTGTAAATTGCAGATTCTTCAAATAATGCATCGACCAAATCAGAGCGTTTTTGATGCTGCATATAGAGATTGGAAATGACGCTATCGTCTTCTTTTTTTCTCTTTCCGGTGAAGCAAAATTGCATCGCTTGCCGCTCTGTAGAACTCATCATTTCTAATAGTTCGCTCATTTTTATTTTCATTTTTACGTAGTAAAAAGTAAGAGGGGTAAAAGAAAAAGGAGGGTATTTCTGTAACATCTGGTCATATTGTTCTGAAATCATATTCAATTGCTCTAAATCCTGATCTTCGAGCAAAGAGCGCTTATTGAACGTCGATATCAAACGGTCAAAAATGTTGTGAAGTTGAGAATCAAAGAATTTAATAACGGATACCCTAACCGATTTATTTATCAAAGATAGATGTTTTACCGGGTTAAAGTTGTTAAAAAGTAACCGTTCACGGGGTATAAACGAAAAGGGCTTTTGCCTCCTGCTTCGCAGGAGGCAAAAGCCCTTTTCGTTTATACCCCATGATGCAGTTGATGGACAAAGCTAATTTTGCAATACAGGTGGTGA
>JANWJE010000006.1 GCA_025451995.1 Parachlamydiaceae bacterium
GGAAGAGGCATAGTATTAGCTCAATACAATGCCTCTTCCGATCTCTAAACCCAAGGGCTTTAAAGCAGCCCAAAAGTCCAAGATTCAATTGGAAGCAGTATATTTTACTTCTATCAATAACTTAACCCTTTGCAAAAGAGGCAAAACGAAAGAACGGATCTTTTGCGTAAGGGGAGTCAATTAAAAAGGAATTTTTATGGCACAGCAAATGAGCACCAACGACATTAGAGGCGGTGTAAAAGTTGAAGTAGAAAGTCAACCTTATACTATTATTAGCAATGAATTTGTTAAACCGGGAAAAGGGCAGGCATTTAACCGCATTCGAATGAAGCATCTTCTCACAGGTAGAGTGATCGAGAAGACTTTTAAATCTGGAGAGAAATTGGACATTGCCGACGTGAGCGATGGTGAAATGCGCATGCTTTATAAAGAGACTGATGGCGTTGTGTTTATGGATGAAAAAAGCTTTGAGCAAATTAAAATCCCCTTTGATAATATCGGGGATACAGCCCAATGGTTATTAGACGATCATCTCTATAATGTCATTTTTTATAATGGCGCCCCTGTCAACGTCGAACCACCCACTTTTATTGAAATGGTCATTACCGAAACCTCTCCTGGTGATCGGGGAAATACAGCATCTGGACGAGTGCTTAAGCCGGCTATATTAGAAAGCGGTGCAAAAATCCAAGTCCCCATTTTCGTTGAACAAGGTGAAAAAATCAAAGTCGACACGCGCACTGGGGAATATGTCTCTAGAGTTTCAACATAAACTATTTACTTCTAAAAAGGCACGTCTTCAAGACCGTGCCTTGATGTTAAAAAAAGCGCGTCAGTTCTTTGATCAGCGTGAGGTTTTAGAAGTCGATTGCCCAATCTTGAGTTTACGGGCGGCCATAGATGCCCATATCGATTTAATTCAAGCGATCTATCACCACCAAAACATCTGTTATATGCACTCTTCTCCTGAATATGGGATGAAAAGATTATTGGCAGATCATATTGGAGATATTTTCCAATTATCACATGTTTTTCGCGACGGGGAATTGAGCAAAAAACATAACCCTGAATTTACAATGGCAGAATGGTATCGGTTAAATTTTAGCTTGGAAGAGATGATCGAAGAAACCAGCCAATTTATTCAGCTCTTTTTGGGAAAAAAGAAAACGGAAATCATTAGTTACAGAGAATTGTTTATTCAAACAATCGGAATTGATTATGTACATGCCAATGAAAAAGACCTCCTAAAATATATTGAAGAAAAAAATATCCCCTATTATCCACGCATTGTACAAGAGGGAAAAGATGCTCTTTTAAACCTCATCCTAGGCACTGAAATTGAGAAAGAATTGGGAAAGGATTGTCTCTTGGTGCTTGCTTACTATCCTGCATCTCAGGCGGCCTTAGCCAAAAAAAGGTGGCATGGAGAAGAGCCGGTTGCTGAGCGATTTGAATTTTATTTTCATGGAATCGAACTTGCCAATGGATACCATGAATTAACCGATGCAAAGGAACAAAGGGAGCGCTTTAACGAAGCCAATCGCGCAAGGGAATCCTTAGGAAAAAATGTGTTGCCAATCGATGAAAACTTCCTGGCAGCTTTGGAAAAAGGACTCCCCGATTGTTGTGGAGTGGCTGTCGGTTTCGATCGCCTAATGATGCTCAGACAAAATCAAACCGATATCGCCGATGTCCTCCCCTGGGGCTGGGAATCAGCTTAAGAGTTAAAAAAATTCTTTTCATTTATTGATGAAATGGTTTATTCTAAATCTAGACAGTCTAGACAGGAATGGATATGCACAACAAACAACAAGATGAATGGCAAGTTCAAGAAGCAAAACAGCGGCTAAGCGAAGTGATTCGACAAGCTAAATTAAATGGCCCTCAAATGATCACATATCGAGGCGAGCCGACCGTATGGATTATTTCAGACAAAGACTATTCAAAACTCACTAAACATCGAGAAGGAATTATCGATTTTTTTCAAAGATCTCCACATAAAGAAATAGAATTAAATATAAAGAGACGTAAGGATCAGCCAAGAAAAGTCTTTCTATGAGTTATCTATTAGACACATGCATTCTCAGTCAATTGAGAAAAGAAATTCCATTATCCGTAAAACATTGGTTTGAGAGCATCGACCAAGACCTCTTTTATATTTCTGTGGTTACTATTGCAGAACTACTTGATGGCATTGAACGGCTAGCACCTTGCAAGAAGAAAAAAGATTTAGAAAATTGGTTTTTTGGCGAAGTGCATTCTCGTTTTAAAGATCGTATTCTTTCCATTGACGATCATGTGGCAAAAGAATGGGCTTTTCTAAATGCCTCTTTGCAAAAAGAAGGACATAATATCGGCGTACAAGATCTATATATAGCAGCCACTGCTAAATCTCATGGTTTTGTCATCGTAACAATTAATACGAAAGATTTTTATCCTACCAAAGTTCCTATTTTTAACCCTTGGAGTTAAACCCACCGTTGAACGATGGGGAATCTTCGGCCCACTGAAAAGGCCTTTTCAGAGACTCTTAAAGCCGGAGGGGCTTGCCTTCTTTTGTATTCATTGGCGTGAATTTTTTTAACCAAGTCAATGACTTGATTTAAGTCCAATTGATAATGCTCTGCAATCCATTCGGGTGATCGATGATCTTCAACATAGGCCGGCAAAACAAGATCGATGACATCATAGGGGGGGAGCGTATCGCTATCTTTCTGATTAGGGCGCAATTCTGCAGAGGGCGGCCGATCTATTGTGTATTGCGGGATGATCTCATCTTTCCGATTGATCCAACGGGCTAATGCATAAACATTTGTCTTTGTCACATCGCCGATGACAGCCAGCCCTCCACACATATCGCCATAGAGGGTTGAATAGCCAAGGGCGAGTTCGCTTTTATTTCCGGTACTTAAAACAAGCAAATGAAATTTATTAGAAAATGCCATTAAGAGGATTCCACGAATACGCGCTTGCAAATTTTCTTCGGTAATGTCTTCCTGTTTGCCTGCAAAATAGGGTTCTAAAGTATCTAAGGCACATATAAATGGAGTGTCAATAGGGATTTCTTGAAATTCTATCTCCAATCTCTCTGCCAAAAGCCTGGCATCTCGCTTACTCTCTTCCACAGTATAGCGTGAAGGCATACTTATCCCTAAAAGATTTTCTTTACCCAGTGCTTCAGCAGCGATGCAAGCGACGACAGCCGAATCAATGCCCCCTGAAAGACCCAAACATCCTTTCTTAAACCCTAGTTTATGAAAATAGTCCCTCACCCCTAATACAAGTGCATGATAAAGATCTTCGATGGCATTTCTTTCAACATGAATAACTGTTGCGCTTTTCTTAAGATCGACAAGGAATTCATCTTCACCAAAACCCTTCGCATGATGGATTAATCCTTTTGGAGTGACATATAAACTATACCCGTCAAAAATCAAACTATCATTACCGCCCACTTGATTGCATAGGACGAGTGGACATTGAAGCGTGTTAGCAACTTTTGAACACACGTCCATCCTATCCTTAAATTTATTGAGGCTGTAAGGTGAAGCTGAAAGATTAATTAAACAGGTTGGATGATGTTTTTTTAATTCATCGATGGGGTCTCTTCGATAATAAGTTGTCTTGATAAGACCGCTATGCTGCCATAGATCTTCACAAATAGTGATCCCCAAGCACTCTCCTTTAAAAGACCATATTTTAACTCCATTGCCCGGTTCAAAATAGCGCCTTTCATCAAATACATCATACGTAGGAAGGAGCATTTTATCGACATAATCGACCAATGATTGATCTACAATCATTGCAGCGCTATTGAAACACTCTTTTTCTAAGGTACTTGGATTGTAGCGCGGAAGTCCAACAATGACACCAATGTCTTTCGACGCTTGAACAATGCGCTCTAAATGTTTTGCAACACTCTCCATGAAGTTGGGAAGAAGAACAAAATCTTCGGCCGGATATCCCGTAAGCGCCATCTCCGGAAAAACCACCAGATCAACGCCCTGTTTGCGGCCATTTTCAATCGATCTTAAAATTTTTTCTGTATTTCCTTTAAGATCCCCTATCGTGGGATTCATTTGAGCAATTAAGATCCGCATCTAATAGACCTCTTGCGTAATTATACACAAACAACATGAAGAATTGGTTTTTGACCACGTCGGCTTGCCTATGACTTCGGGTCTGTCTGCATCGCACAACTTATTCAAGTTGTGCTGCTTCGACACCAGCTTCGCTTGATCCGAATTCATGGCGCCTCCTTGTCAAAATTCCAATTCTTCAAGTTGTTTGTGTATACATTTGCTTGATAAAGAGGTCTAACTTCCAAAATCATCGAGGACAATGCTTTCACGCGGCACTCCATAATCATCGAGAAGCTTGAGAATACTTTTATTGTGCATTGGGGGACCGCACACATAAAATAAGCATTCTTCCGGATCATCCATCTGTTTAAGCTGTCCTAATTCAAAAGCTTTAAATAAGAAATTGGTTTTAATCGGATCTTTATCCGGCCATCCGAGTTCTAGATCTTCTCGAAGAGGTTCTGATAAAACGAGTCGATACTTAAAATTGGGAAATTGCTTTTCGAGTTCTTCATATTCTTTTTGATAAATATTTTCTCGCAATGATCTTGCGCCATACCATAAAGTAACTTTTCGTTTGGTGTTTTCGGTATAAAAAAGATGTAAGATATGACTGCGGCCAAATGAGGAACCGGCACCTCCGATTAAAAAAACAAGTTCCCTTTCATCGGGAATCATAAATGATTCGCCATAGGGGCCGCTGATTTTAATATGATCTCCCGGCTTTAAAGCAAATGTATAACTCGAGCAAATTCCCCAGGGAATATCATTCCTCATCAACCCATTGACAAAGGGGGGTGTCGCTATGCGAATATTAAAGAGCAGTTTTCTCCCTTCAGCAGGATAAGAGGCCATAGAATAGGCTCGTATCACTTCTTGTGGGGCTTTAGGCAACTGGCTGAAATCGAGCTCTTGGTTGAACATCTCAAATTTTTCCCAATCGGAATAAAATTTTGAGTCCATGGTTTCTTTCCAATCGCCAGTATTGGTTTTAAAAGGGGGGACATGGACTTGGAGATACCCTCCGGATTGGTAAGGAACCTCTTCCCCTTCAGGGATTTCTACAGCTAATTCTTTGATAAATGTTGCAACATTCCGGTTGCTTAGAACCTTAGCGGTCCATTCTTTCACACCGAGAAGATGTTCCTCAACATGAATGCCTAAATTTCCTTTAACTTTTGCTTGGCAAGAGAGGCGCCACCCTTCTTTTAATTGCTTTTTAGTAAAAGTATCAATATCTGTTTGTAAGGGCGGCTGCGCCCCTTCAATGATTTGAACTTTGCATTGCTTGCAAGTCGCTTTACCTCCACAAGGGGATGGGACAGGAATTCCATTAGATGTTAAGGCGGTTAAAAGAGTTTGACCGGCATTCGTTTCTATCTTTAAAGAATCGTCATGGTTTACATCTATGGCGCATCGTTCTGAACTGACAAATTTTGCTCGGGTCAAAAGAATAAAAACCGTTAAACCAATTCCTATGAAAAGAAATGCTCCAATAGCATATAAACTCAACGCCAAATCAAAAGTAAATAAAGCGATCATGTATACCCTATAAAATATCTATACCGAAACAATTTCAAAATTTGGTTTTTGAGCTGCGCGAAAGCTTCCGCGGTTGAGCGATCGTAAAAGGCATAGTACTAAGTCAATACAAAGCCTTTTACGATCGCTCA
>JANWJE010000007.1 GCA_025451995.1 Parachlamydiaceae bacterium
CTTTTGAGCCATAATCGCTAACAATCGGGGGTGCCTTCACCTTTTGGGAATGTTCACCCCCGATTGTTAGCGATTCTAACTCAAAATCTTGCATCACTTTATCGCCTTGAACTGCCGTTTCTAGGATTAACTATTAGAATTCACAAGATTCATTAAATAATCAAAGTCTTTGACTCCGACAATTCTTTTCACTTCTTGCCCATCTTTAAATAAAATAAGAGTCGGCACCGAGGTGATTTGAAATTGATTGGTCACCTCTTGCGCTTGGTCGATATCGACTTTTGCCACAGTGACTTTGCCCGCTCCTTTGTCCGCAATTTGTTCAACAATTGGAGCGATCATCCTGCATGGTCCGCACCATGTGGCATGAAAATCGACCAGGGTTAATCCCTTAGAAATCGTCTGTTTAAAATTTTCATCATTTAAATTTGAAACATTACCGGCCATAAAATTCTCCTTAAGTGTTTGAAAATTTAGATTATCGTCTTTCTTCTTTTTTTTTGCTAGAAAGGAAGTGATTTTGTATACTAGTGCTCCCAAAACTATTAAAAATAAAAATGCCACAAAACCACTACTTTATTTTAGCTTATTATCATTTTGTTTCCATTCCACATCCAAAAGAGGAAATTGCCGCCCATAAGGAATTTTTTAAAGGGAGAGACATGACCTCTCGCATCTATATCTCTGAGCAAGGGATCAATGGACAAATGAGCGGGCTCAAGCAAGATGCCGAAGACTATATGAATTGGATGCATGCGAATCCCCTATTTGACAAGATGGAATTTAAAATCCATCCCTATCATGAAAATGTCTTCCCCAGGCAAACGATTAAATACCGCAAGCAACTCGTCGCGCTAGATGAAGAGGTCAATCTATCAGAAATTGGCGAACACGTTAATCCCGAGCAATGGAAACAATTGCTGGAAGGTGAAGAAAAACCGGTGCTTTTGGATGTGCGCAATGATTACGAATGGGAAGTGGGGCGCTTTAACGGAGCCATCTGCCCCCCTTGTGAGACATTTAGAGAATTTGGAGACTATGGCAAGGAATTGAAAGAGCAGGTCGATCCGAAGAAAACCCCCGTCATGATGTACTGTACCGGAGGCATTCGCTGTGAGCTTTACTCTTCTCTTTTAATCAAACTCGGATTTAAAAAAGTGTACCAATTAAGCGGCGGCATCATCAATTATGGATTAAAACAAGGGAACGACCATTGGCTTGGAAAATTATTTGTCTTTGACGATCGCCTGACAGTCCCCATCTCAGAAGGGGAAACGCCCGTGATTGGAACATGCCTCCTGTGTCAAACCCCAATTGAAACCTATTATAACTGCGCCAATATGGATTGCAACCGCCTCTTTCTATGTTGCCCTACATGCCTGAAAAAACATTCGGGCTGTTGCTCAGAGCAATGCGGACAAGCGCCGCGTGTGCGCCCCTATCACCAACAAGATGCCCACAAACCCTTTCGTAAATGGTACCATTACTTCAAAGAGAAAGAGTAGACACTTTCTTTTTGATTAATTCCAACATCTTTTTCTTTGTTTCATCTAGGACAACGGTAAGTCCCGGTTTGATCCCTTGCTCGGAAAGCTCAAATGCCTTCATCGTATTGCAAATGCGGCCGTCCAACCGCACACCCACGCCGCGGATATTGACCATATTCCCCCAATCGCCAAACATCTCTAATGTCATTTCACATGCGGTAATCATAAATAGAATGTGTTTGCCTGGGTGTGCATGGACAATTTCAAATATCTTTCCCCCGATGTAGTGAATGGTGGGGATAATCAATGGAATCGTATCTTTGTGCTCTGAAGCCTGAAGGGCTTTGCCGATGAAGCATTGGCGACATACAGCATTTTCGCTATCATTTGCGCATTCAGGGGTAAAGCGACCCGATGGGCACTCAAACGGCTTATGGCAATAAGAAAACCCCAAAACAAAGAGAGCCTGTTCATTCTCTAATAAATCTTCAAATTCCTTTAAAGAATGGACCCCATAAAGAAAAAAATCGCCCTCTCGTCGATACGGTTTCTTTTGCATGGCCGATTTGACTAAAGCGACCCCATACCTAAAGGGATGTTTAAAAAATCCCTTTAAAATCTCTCTCTTATGGTCTTGTGTCACCATCCATTTGAGGCTCTTCCATTTAAGGCCCTTAGCCGTTTCCGGAGTCATCCCGGGCATCCGGGGCATCGATTGAAGCTGCTTCAGAGGATGCTCTTTGGCGGCTTCTTCTGCCCTCTTATCCCAATCCCTCTCAGCTTTATCCCATTCCGTTTGCCACAGCGGCAGGCGCGTCATCCATTTACCTTTATTACAAGTTTTTTTAATAAACTCTTAATTTATTATTTCTATAATTAAAATTAAAGAAGATTTTTAATTAGGTTTATTTATGATTTCATCAGACAGACCTCCAATTCTACCGTCATCAAGCAATATCACTCGAATGCCAAAATTATCGCCTAATAACCCGGAAGCTGAAACCTTACAAACTATTTTTAATGAACTATTTTCACTAGCAATTGATTCTAAAGAAAAAACCGTTTCCATGGTTGAAAATGTAGATAAACAAATCAATGCAAAAATTATAACAGCAAAAATTACAAAGCTAACGGCTGAAACATCTGGTTTCAGAGGCTTTTTTAATTGGATATCAGGTCAATATCAAAACAAAAAAGACGCCTTAGAATACTATCTCGCAATAAATGATTTTTGCACAAATATTCAATCCAATGAAAAAATCAACTTAGAAACAAAAACTCAAACTTTAATAAAAGAAAACGAAAGGCTAAAGAAAGAAGTTGCGGAATTAAAAGCTAAACAAAAAGAAAGCGGAGCAAAAGCAAGCAAAAATTTTGAAACAAAAGACACTCAAACTACAGATATTCAAACCAGGGACGGAGAAATTCAAACCGAAGATAATCAAGAATTTAAAAATGATAAAGAGGAAGGATCGACAGACAAAGATACCGATAGCATCACATCTTCAAGTAGCCAATCTTTAAGTTCAAAAGAAACTGAAAATGACATTTTTGGCGATTGGGACTTGAAAGATGTTAATTATGTAGATGATGAAGATAAAACTCCATCAGCCACCACTCAAAAAAGACATCTGGGTAAAAATGAAAATAGAGACAAATTGACAGCCCTGGAAAATCAACTTAGCGAATTAACTATAAAACTTAAACAATTAGAAACGGAAAATCAACAATTAAAAGAAAGGAAAAATTTTACCGTAAAGCTTTCTACCGTTGAAGAAAAACCAGTTCACGCCGAGATAACAACAGAGACAACTCAACCAAAAATTGAAAAACGACTCCCGCTGGCTTTCGCAAGTCAAATAACAAGCAGAAGAAAGACTGGGGATGAGGAACAACAAGCAGAAACAATACAACCCAAAGAAGAAAAGAAAACAAGTAAGGTCAATCCTCTTTTAAGTCAAATAGTACAAGGGAAACAATTAAAAAGTTCTCAAGAATCTACAGATAAAACGAGAGGAAAACAGGTTGAGCAAAAGAAAAACAATTCTTTGTTGGATGAAATTAAACGAAAAGCTCCCAAAAAAGAAACTGAAGAAGAACCAACAGCTGCAATTAAAGAGATAAACATTTTCGAAAACCTGCCCGAACCTGCAAAACATTTTAAAATTGAAAACGAGCCTGAACTCGATAAATATAAAATGGAAAAATACAATCTTGATATCAAAACCATTGATAAAGAAATTTTATTACAATTTACTGATGAACAATTAAATGAACGGTTAAAAGAAATTGATAAAAACAAAGATTCAATTTCTGCTTATCAAAAAAGCACAAACGAAAAGATCAACAACTATAAAAAAGAGTTCGACAACGCTTTAGAAATTGTTAAAAACGCTATAAATCAATATGAAAAACTATCAAATAATGACAAAGAAATAAATGAAGAAAAATTAAAAATTGATAAAAAAATTTCATTAATTGAAAAAAATCTACTTAGCCTTAAAGAAGAAAAAGACAATTATGAATTATCCGTTATATTTGAAGACAAATTAGAAAAACTTCTAATTATTTCAGATAAACAGTTTGATGAGATAAACGAAAAAACACTTGATTCTCTTTTCAAGAAAAGTAATTTTCAAAAACACTTAAACAACGAATTAACAAAATTACAAACAAAACAAAATAATATTAGATTAAAAACAAAAAAAAATACAATAGAAATGAAACAAACAAAAGAAATACAAAATAATAACAATGAATTTAAGTATTTCAAAAATATTATAGAAATTAAAGAAAACGAATTTAAGTTAAATGATCACGAATTAAGAACTCAACATACAAAACCCAATGAAGATCTAGAAAAACTAATCGATGAAAAAAATTTAATTAAAAAATTACAAAACAAAGAAAAAATGAATGTCGATACTAAAACAAATGAAATATTAGAAAAATTAAGTAAAAGAAAAGAGTCAATGAACAGATATGCGACTCAAGTACATACAAAAACAGAAGACACTGTTCAATCAAAAGAAGAACCTAGCAATATACCATCAGTAAATGAAAGTTTATTTTCAAAGGTAAAAAATATGAATAGTTTTCCTGTAGATGATGATGAAAATGATTTTACTTAGCCAATAATTATGAAATTCACGTAAGGATCTAATCTATCCTGTTCCCCCTCTACCGTATACAACGCGAGTTTTGGATAAGGAATGGTCTCCTTCGAGGATCTTTTCTTCCAGTTTTGAAAATTTTTTCTCGCCTGTAGGAGCTTCGGCTATAGGCTTCGAAAAAATTTTCAAACCTGAAAGAAAATCTCTCTCGAATGAGCTGCATTCCTTATCCAAAACTCGCGTTATACAAGATCATATTGACCTTTCTATTCCCCTTGCTCTATCATGCTCTTCCATGAATGAAATTGCATTTGCCATCCACCCTGAAAACACACTCGCCCAAGGGTGCTTGGTTTTAGATGTGTTACATCTAACCAAGTCGGGTTACGACTACCACCTTTCTCATCTCGAGGCCCTGCCTCTTGCGAAATGGCGAGGCCTGGTAAAACCCTCTGAAAAGGAATTATTTACCTTTCTTTTGAAAGAAGAATCTGCTTTTCAAGAGAAAATCAACGGTCGATCCCCTCACCTTGATTCCTTGATCTTAAAGCAATTGCATGTCTCTACATCTCAAACACAGTTCTTTTTCGAATTGATTGCCCCCACTCAAAAATTGTTTTTTAAAGGAAAAGCCCTGGTCATCGATCTCTTTGGTAAAACTGAATTTTACTACGAAGGTCAATTGCACAAGGGCACCTTGCAAATCGAAGGGAGACTCCGATGGAAAGAAACAGACATCTCTCTCAATGAATGCGATGCAATGGGCCCTGGAAAACCAAACCCCTGGTTTGTGAAGGGAATCAGCTTAAAATTCATCCAAACACCTATCTCTTGGAAACAGCTCCAACAACTGAAACATGCCCCCCTCCTCCTGGAAGGAGCTGCAAAACAGTCGTTTATTCAAGAATTAGAAGAAGATGAGGAATCCCCGAAGCTAGAGCTGAAGCAACATTCCATCGATGAAGTGCTCATCCAATCTTCTCCTTTGCCCATTTTGAAACTAAAAGACCGGTGGGGGGCTTGTGCCGACTTGTGGATAGATTATGGGAATAGGGCCGTCGTTCCTTACCATGACAAACGTTTAGCGATTTCACAGGGCAAAAGGCAACCCCTGGCAGAAGATGCTTGGGAAAAAGATCTTTTAGAAACTGATTTTACAAAAAAATGGATTGAAACATCCCATTATTATTGCCCTCTTGACAAAGTGGCTAAAAGTTTGACTTTCCTCCTCGATATTGGCTGGAAAGTGTTGGATATCCATGAACGCCAGGTTCTCAAACAAACAGATCTCTCTTTTGATTTTGAAGAAGGAGAAAAAGAAATCAAGATCAAAGGTAAAATGAAATATGACACTTACGAAGCGGATGTTTCCCAAGTCATCGGCTCGTTTAATAAAAGAGAAATGTTCATTCAATTGAGTGACAATACAGTCGGACTCCTATCTTTTGAATCCCAAGCTGAAATCCAAGATATCGCTGAAAATTGCGAACTTCTAAGCGAGGGTGTAAAAATTAAGAAACACCAATTTAACCTTCTTGAACCCCTATTGAATTGGGCAAAAACTTCCCCTGCGCTGGAAGAGTTAAAAAGGAAATGGCACAATTTTAATGGGATTACCGAAACCACTCCCTCTCCGGAATTCAATGGATCTCTGCGCCATTACCAACAAGAGGGTTTGAACTGGCTTTCATTTTTAAGCGAGTACCATTTCCATGGGATTTTAGCCGATGAAATGGGGCTTGGAAAAACGATTCAAGTTTTAGCATTTCTTTCCTTAAAAAAGATCAAAGGGCCCCATCTGATTGTGATGCCAACATCCCTATTATTCAATTGGCGCAATGAAATTAAACAATTTTTGCCTCATTTAAAATGTCTCACCTATCAAGGCAGCGAAAGGACTAATAAAAAAGAGGATTTAGAAGCCTGCGATATTATTCTTACCTCTTACACGCTTCTCCGTTTAGATCTCCCTTTTTTAAGCACCCTTGCCTATGGCTGTTTGGTTTTAGATGAAGCGCAAATGATAAAAAACGCTCATACTTTAACTTCTCAAGCCGTTTGCCGATTAAATGCCCAGTTGCGTTTATCTCTAACCGGAACGCCCATTGAAAATCATTTAGAGGAGCTTTGGTCCCATTTTCATTTTTTAATGCCCGAATTATTTGGAACAAGAGAAGCCTTTCAAGCAGATACTCAAGCAGCAAAATCAGATATTAGGTATTTGAATAAAATCAAAAAAAAGATTTCCCCCTTTTTATTGAGAAGAAGAAAAGAAGAGGTTGCTAAAGATCTCCCCCCGCGTTTTGAACAAACCGTATGGATAGAGATGCCGGACGAACAAAGAATGATTTATGAACGTTTGTTGAGAGGGTTTAAAACCGGGCTGCTAAAAAAAGTCGAAATCGAGGGGATAGGAAAGCATCGGATTGAGGTTTTTGAAGCTATCTTGCGGCTTCGCCAATGCTGCTGCCACCCCCTCATCATTTCTTCTCTTTTGGAAGACTCCGATTCATTCATAAGTGCAAAATTTGACTTTCTTCTTCAAGATTTAGAAACTTTGATTGAAGAAGAAAAAAAGGTGTTGGTCTATAGCCAATTCACTTCAATTTTACAATTATTAGCAAAAGCTGCAAAGGAAAGAGAGTGGTCTTTTGCCTACCTTGACGGCACAACAAAAGATCGGGAAAAAGTGGTGTGTGAGTTCCAAGAAGATCCGAAAAAAAATCTCTTCTTTATTAGTTTGAAAGCCGGCGGTGTGGGGCTCAATTTAACTGCGGCCGATTATGTGTATTTATATGATCCCTGGTGGAATGATGCGGTGGAAGAACAAGCCATCAACCGCGCTCATCGAATCGGTCGATCGAATTCCGTCATTGCAAAACGGCTGGTGATGGCAGAATCGATTGAAGAAAAAATCACCAAAATAAAATCATCTAAAAAACAGTTGATAGAAAACGTATTCGAAGAGGGGGGAACATCATCCCCCTTTCAGCTGACGTTTGAAGATTTAGAATTTCTTTTTAGCTAAAGTCTGGTTGATCTTTTTCAGATTCGTATATCTCTTTGGCTGTTAACTTAACAGTTTCCAATCCGCCGGAGAACCCGACCAAACGCATCAGTCGATCGACATAGCTTAACTCTGTCATGAGATGATCGTTGACAGATTCTAAATGAGCGACTTTTTTAATGAGATCTTTTTTAGTCATAGTGACCTCCAAAATCTTGATCCTTACCCTCTAAATGCAATTTTGATGCCAAACAGACCCTGGACCATTTATTATTTTATTAACTTTAGCCCAGGGTCATTATTATCTATACCTTATTATCTATACATTATTAAATTCTATTTAAACCTTTTTTTATTAAATGTTAATAAAGATTAAATTAATTATGAATAAAATTATTTTTCAAAAGACTAACCAAATAATAAGAAGACTCATCAAATAATATTTGAGTTAAATTTAGATAAAGATGAGATGAAATTTTGTTAAATAAACTTCATTTGACACATGAACATGGACGTAATTGACAAGCTGCCATGGACAAAGATAAACAAACATCTTTTTTGTTAGTCCATGCTTGTTTGTCCATGGCAGCTTGTCCATTAGACCTCTTGCATCATTCCATTTATTTGCTAAAGCGAATGATGCAAGAGGTCTATTACGTCCATGTCTATTACTCTGATTGATGTTCTTGTTCTTGCTCTTCTAAAAGTTCTAAGGCGACATCTTTAGCAGAAGCAATCCCTTGAGGAAAACCGACTGATTTTAACAATTGATCGATATAGAGGAGTTCTGATTCCAATTGATCGTGCATAAATTCAAGCTTAGCGATCTTTTGTTGCAGTTGTTGCTTATTCATAACACCCCCTTTTTTGAATCTTCTGGTGATGTAATGCAAAAAGGATGCCAAAATATTCAGGCCATAGAAAGTAATCAGGTCGTCTCGACCTGACCTTAGAATTAAAACGGAAGTTCCACTTTTTGATGCAACGATTTTTGTTAGATTTTTGATTCTAAGCATTTTGCATTTGCGCAGTTGTGTTTGTAGACACTAAAAGCAAATAGCAAAGATGCTTAGAATCAAAA
>JANWJE010000008.1 GCA_025451995.1 Parachlamydiaceae bacterium
ATTTGATAAAATGAAAGATTTTTGGATGGATTTATTGCCAAATTTTGAGAGCATATTGTGTTTAATATGGTCGAAAAATTTGGCAATAAAGACGCCAAAAAGATTCGTTTTAGCAAATAAATGGAATGATGCAAGAGGTCTATTGTTCTTCATTGCGGGCGTAGCTCAGTGGTAGAGCATCACGTTGCCAACGTGAGGGTCGTGAGTTCGAGCCTCATCGCCCGCTTCAACCTGATGCAATCCCTGGTGCAATCTCAGGTGCAATCTCAGGTGCAATCTCAGGTTCTAAAATAAAAAGAGGTTAGTGTGTCAGACCAAGAAATAGATCAAATCAATACTACAGAAAAAAACGATAATTTAACTGTAGAAGTCACCCAAAAACCCCGGTGCAGGGTAAAATTTGAAATCAAAGCCACACCTAAAGCTGTTGAAGCTGCTTATCAAAAAGCCGCTAAAAACGTTAGCAAAGAAGTGAGCATTCCAGGATTTAGAAAAGGGAAAGCACCCGAAGGGATGATCCGGGAAAAATATGGCGATGTGATCTATAAAGAATTTATCGACATCACTTTACAAACCGGATTTAATGAAGCCATTCATCTCACAGGTATTCACCCCTTAAAAGATGGGGAGATCAAGAGACCGTTCGTTCATGACTGCTCGAGAGAAAAAGGGGCGCATTTTACTATCGAATTTGAAGCGAGACCCACTCTTTCCACAATTAAATTAGAAGATCTTGAAATAAAAAAAATCCCAGAGCAACATCTTTCTGATCAAGAAAAGAAAAATGCCATTGAACATCTCCAACTTCAATTTGCAACCTATGACCCTATTGAAGACCGCGCAGCTCAAGATGGGGATTTTGTTAATGTCACTGTTGATATTTTAGGAGATAAACCCCGCCAGGCCATCAATAATCAAAGAACCCAAATTAATGCCACCGGATTGCCCGCTTGGCTAAGAGAAAAAGTCATCGGTCTAAGCGCTGGAGAGAGCGCCGAGGGAATGACCGGGCAAGATCCTTTACTGATTGAAAAAGATCCCCATTTCCAATCCCTTCCTTTCAAGATTACCGTCCACTCTATCTGGAAAGGCAATTTACCCGACGTAGACGATGATTTTGCAAAAAAAGTAGGTCTACAAACTAAAGAAGAACTCCTCCAAAAAATGGAAGAAAAACTCAACGGTCAAATTGCCGAAGAAAACTTTGAAAAAAAAGTCGCCGCCATTGAAAAAATGTTGGTAGAGGCGTGTCCAATCGATCTTCCGGAATCTTACATTAATGCAAATAAAGATGCCCGCTTAAATAGTTATCTAGAACATCTCGGAAGTCAAAATCGGGAATGCTCCGAAGAAGAATTGAAAGAGATAGAAGAAGAAATTGAAAAATCTGCCATTTACAATTTACAGCTTTATTTTATTTTGCGAAAAATTGCAACTGATTATCACATTTCTATAGCGAATGAAGACATCATTCAAGAACTTAACCGGCAAATCGCCCTAATGTCCAGCGGTCGCCATGCAGTCGATTTTAATGACCAGGAAAAAGCAAAAGAGCAACTCAACCAACTAGCGTTTGATCGCAAAGTGAAGCAGCTTTTAGTCGATACCGTTAAGTTTGTGGATTAAAAAAAAGGGACGATAGGGACAATAAGTCCCTATCGTCCCTAATGTCACCCTTTCTACTCCGTCCAGTTGAAACCTAGAAATTTTCAATTCTTCCTTTGAGTGAGAAAGTTAACTCCAGCAATCATTCCTAACTTGCGAAATTCGCCTTAATCTTATATTCTATTGTCAACAAGATTAATACGAGGTTAATACACTCTATGTCAGATAATCAGAAACACCGCCCTTCACTCTCTCTTACCCCTTATGTGATCGAAGATACGGGGCGAGGAGAACGCTCGATGGATATTTATTCTAGACTTCTTAAAGATCGAATCATTTTTATCGGCACAGAAATTACTGACCAGATAGCAAATGTCGTTGTCGCTCAACTTCTCTTTCTTAAAATGGAAGATCCAAAAAAAGATATCCATGTCTACATCAATTCATTGGGTGGATACATTACCTCAGGGTTAGCGATCTACGATACCATGCAATATCTTGGCTGCAATATTAATACTTACTGCATTGGTCAAGCTTCGTCTATGGGCGCCCTTCTATTAACCGCCGGCACAAAGGGAAAGCGATTTGCTCTTCCGAATAGCCGTATGATGATTCACCAACCTTATGGAGGAATTGGCGGGACTTCTGCCGATGTCGCCCTTCAGGCAAAAGAAATTTTAGAACTAAAAAAGTTGCTCAATCAAATCATGTGTGATTGTACCGGACAATCTCTTGAACGCATAGCCGAAGATTCAGAAAGAGACTTTTACATGAGTCCCCAACAGGCTAAGGAATATGGTTTAATCGACGAAGTCATTATCCCAAAGAAAAAAGTCACCATATAAATAATTAAAAGCTTGGATCCTATTTCATGAGTAAAAAATCGCCAAACAAAGATTTAACGAGTTGCTCTTTCTGCGGAAGAACCGAAGAGGCTGTTGAAAAATTAATCTCCGGCCCAAATGTCTATATTTGTGACAAATGCGTGCGCCTCTGCACAGGAATTTTAGATAAAAAAAATCCCTCTAGTCATGAATTTAAAATTCTCAAACCAAAAGAGATAAAAGAGAAACTTGATGAATATATCATCGGTCAAGAAAATGCAAAAAAAACAATTTCCGTAGGCGTTTATAATCATTATAAAAGAATCAGAGCCAAAAGCAAAGATTCCGGTTCCATCGAATTCAGCAAATCGAACGTCCTTTTATTTGGACCGACAGGTTCCGGCAAAACTCTTATTGCAAAAACGCTCGCTGCTATTTTGGATGTTCCTTTTACAATTGCAGACGCGACCACTTTAACGGAAGCCGGGTATGTAGGTGAAGATGTTGAAAACATTATCTTGCGCCTTTTGCAGGCTGCCGACTACGATGTTGCGAAAGCAGAACAGGGAATCATCTATATCGATGAAATTGATAAGATCAATCGCACAACTGCAAATGTCTCTATTACAAGGGATGTTTCCGGAGAAGGGGTACAACAAGCACTGTTGAAAATTGTCGAAGGAACCATCGCTAATGTCCCTCCAAAAGGCGGGCGAAAACACCCCAATCAAGATTACATCAAAGTCAACACCGAGAATATTCTTTTTATAGTCGGGGGAGCCTTTGTTAATTTGGAAAAAATCATCGCCAAACGTTTAGGCAAAGGAACGATCGGATTTGATAGCACGAATCGCGAAGTGATCGATCCAACCCAAAAAAGTTTAATTTTGTCTAAAGTAGAACCCGAAGACTTAATTCAATTTGGAATGATTCCAGAATTCGTCGGTCGATTCAATAGCATAGCAAATTGCAATGAATTGCGTTTGGAAGATTTAGTTAATATTTTAACCGAGCCTAAAAATGCGATCATTAAACAATTTTGCGCGATGTTTGAGCTTGAAGGGGTCAAACTCCAATTCACTGACGACGCCTTGACTGCAATTGCACAAAAGGCCATTGAAGCTGGAACCGGTGCTCGAGCGCTGCGCTTGATTTTAGAAAATATCATGCGCGAATTGATGTTTGAAGTCCCCTCTGACGATACCATCAGTGAAATATTGATTGAAAAAGAGACCGTAACAGAAAAAAAACTGCCCATCGTCAAGCGCACCGACCAAAAAATTGCATAAGGGGGGGGAGAGTAATGGAAATTGAATTAAACGCAAAGGTGCAAAGAGGCTAAATTTTTTCAATTTTGTTAGAGCAAGATTGAAAAGTTTCTGCGAGTGCTTTTTTTCTAAAAGCACTCGAGGAATTTGTGTTCTCTTTGCGCCTTTGCACCTTTGCGTTTAATTCAGTGTTCGTCCATGGATGCTCGTCCATTATTTTGACTATGCCATCACTCACCTTTGCCCGCTCGATTCTTTCCCCAAGAGAAATCGCCTCTTCGCCGGTGCACCGTGTCCTCATTCTTCCCTCTATACTCCCTATTTTGCAGCTCGCAGAAGAGGGGGAAAATATCATTGCAATCGAAGCGCACAAGGATGAATTGCTTGTTGGGCTGACGATCGGTGAAATCATCGATAGAGGCGTCTCCTCTTTGGCTCAATTCTATTCCATTGTCATTCTGCCAAACTATCGCGGACAAGGCATTGGAAATGCTCTTTTTGGATTTACACAAGAAGTTTTAAAAGGAGAGACAGTCACATCGATTGAACTCTTTTACACTTTGGAAGATCCCCATACTCCAAAACTTCAAGCCATTCTGCGAAAGCACGGCTGGACCTATCAAAAAAATACCATCATTCAATTTTATTTCGATTTCCCCAACTTCAATCCGAAGTGGCTATTTTATTCTTATCGGCTGCCGAACTCAATGCATCTATTTTCATGGAAAGAGTTAACGCAGCAAGAGCGTGGGTTAATTGATGGCCAAGCAAGACAAGGGCGGTTCCCTGTATATCTTAATCCCTTTCTCGATGAACTGGTTGTTGACAAGGAGGTAAGCGTGGGGCTTCGCTTTAAAGAACAAGTGATCGGCTGGAGCCTTGTTCAAAGAATGGATAGCGTAACGTTTTACTATTCTTCACTCTATATTGATAATCATTATCTCTCTTCTGGTTTAGGCATCCTTCTCCTGGTTGAATCTCTTAAACGCCATAAAAAAACATCCGTTCCCGTCGCCATGTTTGAAGTCAACCTCAATGAAATGGATTCTTCATGGGCGCACTTTGTTCGAAAACGGCTGGCCCCCCTCGCTCAAGAAGTTAAGCATATTTACCACGCTGTAAAATTATTTAATCTTAATAATAAATAATTATCAGTAGCTTATACTCACATTTAAGAGATATTTTAATTAGGAGAAAATTGTATGAATCCCCTCTCCTCAAAACCTTCTTCCCAGGGGGTTTCTAAATCCAATCCCTCGGAGCAAACACCCATCACCCCATCAGATACAGATAGCATCCTTTCCGCCTCAACCACAGACATCCATACCTATCTAACCTATGGAAATACACATGTCCCTGCTTTAAATTCCCCAAATTCCTCTGATCAGTCGATCGCCGGCGCCTATCGGGCCTTGTTGGATGCTGTGCGCGGTTATAAAGAAAGTCTCCATGCTTCTAAACTAGCGGATATTGACTCCAGAAAATTTTTCAGTTTAAGCGCTGTGGAGCAATCTAAAGAATTAGACCGCATCACCCAAGAAAGAACTGATGCTCTTGCAAAAATGAATGATGAGATCAATCGAGAGCTCAACGAGCTGAAAGACGATTATCAAGCGATGCAAGAGGCTGCCGAAGACATTCAAGCATTCATGGACGAATTGAATAAAGGCAATCTTGAAGAGCAAAAACAATGTCAAGCCCTTGTAGAGGCCTCTGCCTTTGGAGAAGATAGCGATATTTACAAGGAGGCTTACGAAACATTTAATACCTATTGGGAAGGGCGTTCAAAAGAAATTTCACAATATAATGACGCTGCTGCGCAATATAACAATCAAGCAGCAGAATATAATCATCATATTAATGATCTCTATTCAAAGTATCAGTTATCGCCTGCCCCCCCTATCCCTATATTTGATTCTGTGGAAGATAATATCTCCTTAGATGCTGATATTTTTAAGCTCGCAGAAGGAGTTCCTGAGCTATCTCTTACATCTGCCTCTTCGCCTGATATTGAAACGCTTTATGAATCGATGTATGAAACGAAATACCCTGAGGAGATCGCCATTTACGATCAAATCATTAAGCAACTTAGCGATATTAACATTTATCTATCGAACAAATCAAAGATTCAAAGTCTTGACAAGGAGATCTCACATGAAAATTTACTCCATTCTAAACATTTAACAAATAAGCTCCTTGCCCCACATCCATCCGAACCGCTCACAGTTGAAGAAATGATTGCTGAAGAAATCGCCGAAGAAAAAGCTGCTGAGGGTTTGCTGGGAGGAAAACTGACAAAAAAGGCGTTATCAATAGCCCTTAAAGAGACACATCCCCGATCACCCGCTGCCCCATCCCAATTAGAATCCTTTAACCTAGAAACGGCAGTTCAAGATGCTAAAGCGATGCAAGATTTTGATTCAGCGTCTTCAACTGCCGTTTCTAGGTTGAATCAAAAGCTATTGCTCCTCAATGGGAATATGCTGGGCAATCAAAGCCTTCAATCCCTATTCCCAAGCCTTGGAATCATTGCAGACGCTTTACCCTCATTGCCCAAAGATAGTCCGGCTTATGCAATTCTTTTTTCAACCTCTTTAGTCAATCGAGTCTGTGAGGATTTAACCCACGGGATTACGGATGAAACAATCGAGGCCTTTTTAAATGCCTATCCCGAATTTGCAGCACTTCCCCCTCAAGCCAAAAAAGAAATTAAAGCTTCCTTGGCTATTGGCCAATTGTTAACAGCCGGCAAACTTCTCGAAGAGAGTCTAGGAATGCCGGGTCTCCTCGCATCTCTCCTTCCCCACATCCCCGGCCTCGATATCAAACAAATGACCGATGAAGCGAAAGAAGAAGAGGGAAACGAGCTCATCAACTTAGAAGATAAAGTTGCGCAGCAATTTATTGACAAGGGATATCCGGAAGAAAAAGCACACTTCTTTGCATCCCTTTCCGCAAAGCTCACAAGCAAAGGGTTGATGACCCCCAACCTCACCTCCAATCTGTCCCGTAAAACGATCGACATTCCCTTGCTTAAAGAGAGCATCCAAGCCAAGCTCGCCTTATCCGAAGATATCCCTCTCGAGCAAGCCAAAACCATTGCAAATGAAGCCGTTGACAATACATTTGATGAAACACCCCAGCTGACGCCCAAAAAATTTCGCAACCAATTAACTTCCCATCTGGCAGATCTTGGGATTAAAAATGGGGAAGAGATGGTCAAAGGGGCTATTTTTCTTCCAGCAGATCCCCCCTCTCCTCTCATCGGACAAAAAAATTCTGACAATTCATCGACGATTATCCTAGAAACGGCAGTTCAAGGCGATAAAGTGATGCAAGATTTTGAGTTAGAATCGCTAACAATCGGGGGTGAACATTCCCAAAAGGTGAAGGCACCCCCGATTGTTAGCGATTATGGCTCAAAAG
>JANWJE010000009.1 GCA_025451995.1 Parachlamydiaceae bacterium
ATATTCGAGAGAGAAGCAAACTACAGCGTAATAAATTTCGCAGGAAGGGGTTGTTTTCCCCCTTCCGAGAAATTTATTTAGCTGTAGAAAGCTTCTCTCCGAAGATGAGTTCAAAAATTGTACAAAGTTGAGTGCTAGTGTCTAATTGCATAATCTCAACAAATACCAATTTTATTCAACTTAGATTCTTTAATCTGAAATTGCGCGCATGTAAGGGAAATTCATTCATCTGAGTTCAATCCTTAGACATCTTGCATAATTCATTCTCTTGCCCTATTAACGCTGCTTTTGCGCCATTTTAAATAGAATTGCAGAAAAACAGTTTTTTGATTTTTGGGCAAGGGAATGAAGTATGCAAGTCGAGATGGGCGCACACAAGCAGGTCGAAACGACTTGGGTTACGCACGAATTGCTAACTCCAAAATTTTCCAGGATTCAACTGGGAGCATCTAAAAATTTTTCCACCGTTTCTTGGACGGCTTCTCCAATTTTATAGACGAGATCTTCATGAAAAAGGGCATATTTCTTTTCACCAAATTCACTTTGATCTGTTGGCACTGTAGTGAACAACTCTAAAATGGATTTTCTATTTTGGTCTAAATAGAGATAGACAACTTCTCGCACTGCCATTTTTATCGGATATAAAAGAGCTGCTAAAATTTTGAAGTAGATAAGTGCGAAAATTTGATCAAAATACTGTTTTATGCTTACAGCATGTGGCCCCAAATATTTGTCTAGTATTTTTTCAAACCAGGCATGCGCAGTGTACCAATAGGTTTTAACAATATACGAAATACTTGCATCGAGTGTTCCTCTAAATGCGTTTTTAAGGTCTTTCTCCATCTGTTGTGCTTTTACCGATGCTTCTGCCGCAATCACTTCTTTGGGTCTTGCATCAAATGCAAGGTTGGGGACCCCATCATTTCTTGAAATTGCGCTTTGCAATGCTGTATTTAGCTTTTCTTTAATAAAGGTATCATTAAATTGGTTGCGAAGAACTGCGCCCATCGTTCTCTTCAATGCGATGTTAAATTCTCCTGTTTTTGGATTGAGTAACAGCTTTTTTGACCACTCAGGCAAAATGGTTGCTCGGAGCATCTCTCCTAGTAATTCTCCGGCGACATCATCTAAATGATCCATGGAAGGATCCTCTACCGGCTCTTCTATCATTGAGGGTTCAACTTCTAATGCAGATCGAAGATTCTCTAAGCTATTTAACACAATTTTATTGATCATCGAAGGCTCTAGAACAGTCTCAACTAACATTGGAATGACAATGGGGAATAAGTTTGTTTTAAATTGACCCCATACAGTATCCCTCAATTCTTCAGGGACAAATGCAAGGTCATCTTTCCCATTAGGAAAAAGAAGTTTTAAAAGTTTTTTTGTTGCGGGGTCGTAAAATCCATGCTCTCTTTGTTTAGTCGATGCCTCAGCTTCTTGTCTCATTAAATCTCTCAGGGTATTTCCTTCATCATCTTTCCCTCTTAGATTATTGATCTGATCTATAAGCAAAGGCTTTTTTATAATGAGATTATATAATGTATCTATTTGTTTAAAAAAAAGATCAACATGAATATTTTCGTCCCCTTGAGCTTCTTTTTTAATCGATTCGCTAATGATTCTTTTCAGAGCTGGCAGCCCCTTTGCCTCCCATTCCTTTTTTTCACTTTCCGGCATAAATCCAAGCCGGTTGGATATGGATTGAATTGTTCTTTCATAATTAATTTCTTTGGTTGGCACTGCAGGGTGGATCTCTCCTCCAACGACGTTTAGGAAGTCATGATACTGTATGTCTTTTCTCCCCTCACTGGCGGCCATCGCCCTTGCATCATTCAAATGTTTGATATGCTGAGCGGCAATATGTAAAACAGAAGTCATCAATTCTCGATTGAATTCCTTTTGATGTTCCTCTTCAAAATGCAGGGTATTTTCTATGACGGTTGATAGGGGTTGGATCAGAATATTACTTACAAGTTCGGCTATCTTTTTCTTATCTGCTTTTAATGACTCCGGATCGGCAATTTTAGTAAGGGCATCGCTTAATATATTTTCAAATTGATCAGTATGGGTATAATTTAATAATTCTTTAGCTAATTGCATATCATTTTTTGCCAAAGATTCTAAATAGCTTTCTACGCTTTTTGAAATCGTCAGGACGCCTTTGAGATGCTCTCCGGTGTTCTCTGCAAGAGTATGAGGAATAGCTTGAACCACCATATTCGAAATATCTTCAGCTAAAACTTGCAACACACCTTTTCCCGATAGATCGTCGATTCCAAATTTTTTAATTGCTTCTTTCCTTTCTATCATTTCTTTTTGGCTGTTTTGTTCCGCTGCAAGCTTCGTTTGAAGACCGGAAACGATTCCTGTGAGTTGACCTTTAACTTTGTCATAAACAATTTTCTGAATCGGAGATGGCACACCTTTCAAACTACTTGGCGACTCCCAACCCAAAATGTCTTTCACAATTGGATTGGTTAATTTTTCCCCGATAAGATCAAAGTTTTTTGCTGCCTTCGCTTCAGAATATTCTTTACTAACGACCTCTAACAACTTTTCTGTAATGACAACTAGGCTGTCCTTTGAAGGGATCGAAGGATCGCCGCTGACTTCTTTTGGATTTTTTTCCGCAATTTGAATAAATATATTTAAGAAAACCCCTTCTAAATAAGCACCTATAAAATCAGAAGCATTCATGGAAGTTTCTGATTTGTTTTGAAAAAAAACTTCCATTTCTTTTGCAAACAAGATTTTCGTTTCTTCATCTAAATGGGGAGCAAACGTTCCAACCATTGAAGCGATTTCTTGAGGAGTAACGATAATATTTTTAATTTCTGCTTTTACTTTTCTTTCTTCTAACAGAATTCTTAATTGTTTTTTTTCAATTTCAGACAATGATTTCTTTGTTATTTTTTCATAAGTTTCTATAAGCAAATGATCTTTGACTTTCTTTTCTTTGACTAAGTTAGCAATTTCAATAGAGAACATTTCCACTTGTTCATCGCTTGGAATTTTTTCCTTATCAAAAAGAATTAAAATTTCTTTAGCGATGGGGTGATAACTTTTTATGGCGGAAGGAAGGATTCCAAAAACATCTCTAGATAGAGCTTTGCAGAGATTTCCTAATACCGGAGACCCTGAAAGGGTTTCCAATAGGGCCCTATTCTGATTTCTTTCGATCATTGGCAAAATCAGAGGGGTCAGTTGATGGTAGGCTTGCTCTTTAATTTTTTCAAAGGCTAGTTCTTTTAACGAGGCCGGTAAAATTGTTAAATCCTCTTTAGAGTAAAAATCGCAAATGTCCATTAAGACATCGTCAATCATCTCACGGGCTGCTTCCTCAGCTGATTGTCCTATCTTTGGTACAGCATTGATGCTTAATTTTTTCAATTTTTCAGTGATAATCGCCATGGGATTTTCTAAGTCGATCCCTTGATTTGCTTCGCCAATTTTAACAAAGAATTTTAGTAAAGCCCCTTCTATAAACTTTTGAAGAATGTCTCGATTTTCTTTAAATGGTTTTGCCTCGCCTACGATTACCTCTTGAATTTGAGGCGCAATCAAAGTTTCAAATTCGGTGGCTCCCGGTATAATCGCATTAAGTGCAAGGGCTATTTCTTCAGGTGAAATAATGACTTTTTGAAGGTTTCCAACGATTTGTGTTTTTGAGAGGAGATCTGAAAATTCTTTCTTTTTTTCAGAAGATAATTTGAGATGCGATATGGCTTCATAAGCTGAAAGAATATCGTTAATTCCAAATTTCATTTTCCCTCTTTGAAAAAGAAATTGATTGAGTGAATGAATCAATGTTTCAGTTTGTTTATTTAGAGCTTCTTGTTCTCTTTTGTTTTTTATCGTTTTCCCGGTTTTTAAAATCTCTTGAATTTCTTTAAAAGGGGGGTGCTCCGGCTTCCATTTAGGAATTAACTTCCCAATCTTTTCACTTGCGGTGATATCAAAATCTTTTTCCACTTTGATTAAATCTTTTAACATTGAAGGTTGTGTCCCCTCTTTACCTAAAATAATTAACCTTTTGGAAATCTCAGATTCTAAATCCACAATCTGTTTATCAGATGGATTGGGTTCACCAAAAAGATTTAAAATTTGCTTCGAAAAAGGCTTGTAACTGGTAAAAAATTCCGGAATTTTTCCCACCACTTCTTCGGCTGCGACACGAATGATTTTGGTAAAAAATGGGTTATTTTTAGACAATTCGTCGAGGCGATCTTTATTTTTCTTAGCATCGGTCAAACAAACATATAATGGTGAAATCTGCGCAAATAACATTCGCGCAAATTGTTTCTCTTCAAATGATTTTATCATCGGCCAAATTTGATCTTGCAGATTTGGGGGAAGATCTAATTTTTCTTTATCATCCAAACCTAAAAGAGCGATGAATCCTTTTGATAAGTTTTGAAAAACACCTAATTGAGAATCAAGATAGCTTTCAAAAAAATTGATCTCATTTTGGAGGTCTTGGACTTCTTCTTTATTTTCTAAATAATTTTGCAACCACATTCTAGCGTCTTTCCAAACTTTCGGACTTTTCATTTTTCCGGCTGCATCATATTCTTCGATTACTTGTGCTTTCGCTTCTAATTCTTTCTCAAAATAGCGCATTTGTTTTTTTGAGTGACCAATTGTATGATGCACAGCGATCGCTTCTGAAAGAGTCTTTAATGCTGAAGGCTTGATGTTAATGAGTATTTGCAATATCTTTCTTTGTTCGAGTTCCCTTTTTTTCTCACCGGTTAAAGCGCTGACTTTTTCTAAGTCTTCTAAAACTTGAGTTGTCACTCTAAGTTTTGTATAGTAATCACTTGGATTTAAGTATGAAGACATTTCATTCTTTCTTAAGCTTAAAGCTTCTGATACAAGTGATAAATCCTCCTCAAGCCAGTCTTTTTTATCTTGTTCTTCATTTAAACGATTCAAAAGTTGATTTCTTTTTTCTTCTAATTGATTGACATCATTCTTTGCTTTAGTAAAACGGCTCTCCGCAGCGATATAATCTTCAAAAAAAGCCGCTTCTTCATTTAGGAGATCCGGTTTTATTGTGATGTCTTTTTTTATTTTTTCTATTCTTTCGTTTTTTTCATCGATTAGCTTTTGAATATCTAATGCTTTATCCAGTTGATTTCTTTGGGTATCATCGAAGCTTTCAAAGGCTTTTGAACAGCTTTTCTGAATATTCGTTAATAATTGAGCAGCATAATCTTCACCTTTGAAATTTTTTTCAATTGTGTTTATCATTCCTTTCAAAATGATTGCCTGGAGCCCTTTTTTGGTTAGGCTTATCAATTTCGCATCTGTTTCTTCGATTGGAGAACCTAGGTTACTGATGTTCCCTTTAAACCAAGCTTTGAGATCTTTATTGATTGTTATTCCGGGAAGATATTGGTTAAATAATTCATCAATTGTGTCTTTGAACCCGTAGGTATCGACCAATTCTATATTTTGGTGAACACCTGTATCGAGAAGTTGATCGGCAATTTTATTGGAAATCGACAAAAATTCATCGCTTCCTTTGTATGTTTTAATCTTTTCAAAAGCATCATCGTGAATATTTTTGATTTCATCGAAGGCGGCGTGCAGGTCTGCGCTTTTCTCAATTAATTTTGAAATTAAAAAGTCTTTAGCAACACTTGGTAAGGGGATATCATCAAAAAATTCTTCCAATAAAGAAGGTGGGATATCTTCTTCTTCTTGGACTTCTTGTATTTTTTCTATCAATCGATCGCTGAGTTGCTTAAGAAAAATTTTTGAATCGGTTGTTTTTTCTTCCGGAGAAATTAATTTACTCCCCTTTGATAGAAGGCTCAAAGAAATATTATTGGCTGATTGGTTGATAAATTTAAATAAGCCCTTAAAATTAGCATCTTCTTGATTAAGCATGGTCTGCATAGATTCCACAATCCACGTAGCCAATTGTGTCTGAGATGCTTTTTCGATGATGTTTTTTTTCTTTTTAAATCGGTTGCTTTTAAGTGCAATTAATTCATCTATCTTTTGATTCAATTCATTAAGAGCCTCTTTTACTTCAGGAGTTTTAATGTTTTTTAAACGGTCTTTTTTACCTCTCAACTCCTGTAAATTTTGATTTGTTTTATCGATCTTCTCCAATTCAGTCTCTAATTCTTCTAAAATCATTCCTTCACCCATCACAGGATCTAATGAGTACCTAGGTGCGGGAATTTTTTCTTTGATTTGAAGGATCTGTTTTCTTATTGGAATAAGAGGAGATGGATTTACGATGCTATCTATAAAATCTGCAACATTTTCGACAACAGTAGGGTCGGATTGAATATAGTTTTTTCCCAAAGCAACAAATAAAGCGGATGGGGCATCAATTAAAGGTTTTAAATCAACTCCTATTTGTTTCTTAAATTCAGTTTCAATGTTTGCTTTGCGGGAAGCAAACTCTCCCATAGGGGAATAAATAGTCAATAACTGATCTGCAATCGTTGTTTTAAGTGTATTAAACAAATAATCTTCAAGCTTGGCAGTTAGGGAGGTATTTTTAATTAAATTAAATGTCGTCCCGCTTAAGCCCGCAATGTCAATTGCATCTGATAGTTTATTTGGAAATAAACAGAGAAGAATATCTTCGCTCGCTTGCGAGAATAGATCGAGGAGTTCCTTCTTTTTCTTTTGTAATTCTTCATCTGATAGTTTTAAATCGCTTGGATATTTGCGCTCGATCTTATTGAAACTTTCTTGATCGAAATGTTTTCCTGTTTTTTGGCAAATTAAAGAGAGCAGGCTTACTAAAGAGGGTTGTTTAGAGAAATTGGGGATTTCTTTTTCATTTTGCTTCATTTGTTTTGCAAGATGTGAAAACCCTCGGGCCAAAATGACTTCAAGAATAAGATCAAAATCTTCATTTTTAGCATTTTCCGGCAAGTTCTCTTTGATCAGAGGAATTAATATTTGAGCGGAAACCACCTCATAAAACTCAACGAAGATTGGATCGTCCAGTTGCGCTATCATTTCTTTTTTTTGCTCAAAAATAATATTTTTTGCTTTTTTTCTATCCAAATTAAAAATCAAGGGGATCCCTTTGAATAGCAGCGCGCTTCCTTGAGTGATTGTCGCATCCCAAAGCTTTCCCAAAAAGCTTTTTTCTGCAGCTTGATTGGTTTTATCAATGGTTGTTTCTATAGTTAATGCAGGGGTTAACTCAGCTCCGCGGGGTTCTCCCTGAGGAACAGTGCGCTCTTCTACAGTGGATTTTTCTAATGGGATTAGATCAGGAAGATCTGCGTATGGATCATCAATTTCTGACCCAACCGGAAGAATTGTATGTGATTGACTATAATCAATGGTGGACTCTCGAATAGGTCGAGTGTTTTCCGAAATTGGCTTAAATTCATTAACCGGGATGTCTTTCTCTTCAGTTTCTTTCTTTCCCTCTTCCTCATTCTCAGATGGCAATTCCTTATTAGGCGAATAATTAAACCAAGAAAAAATATCCCAATTCCATCCTTTTTCATCCTTCTCTTGAGGATTCTTGGACAAAACATGTTTTATCGATGCATTTACTTTTTGTTCAATTTCCGGAGATAATCTTTCATTCACAGCCCTTGGGGATGGTGTTTCTGTTTCAGAAGAACCTAATTTGGGGATTTGGTTCATAAAGCCTCTTTCTCTAATATTATTCTATTTAAATAGTAACACTCTATAAATTTAATGTAAAATCAATTAAAATAATTTATTGTTAAAGCATTGTTAAGTTTTAATTATCTATATATAATAAATTTAAAAGTTTGATGAGTTTTGAAACACGAGAGGGATAAATTGACGAAGTGAAATGAACTGATTTTTGCCGATGATAAGATGATCGTGAAGGGGGATGTGCATCACCTTACTTGCCTCGACAAGAGCTTGGGTTAATTCTAAATCTTCTTTGGAAGGACTTGGATCTCCGCTTGGGTGATTATGAGCCACAATCAAACTGGCTGCTTTATGCTTAATTGCAGGATAAAACACCTCCCTTGGATGGACAAGGGTTTGAGACAATGTTCCAATGGAGATGATCTCATGGCAAATAAGACAACCTTTGGTGTCTTGAAAGAGGGCAATAAATAATTCTCTTTTTTCCTTTTCTAACAGATCCTTAAGGATAGAATATGCATGCTCAGGATGTTCAATCTTATTTTTTTTATTTGGAGATTGCATTAATGCACGTTTGCCTAAATGTAAAGCTGCTTGAAGCTGAATCGCTTTTGCTAAACCAATCCCCTTAATTTCAAGTAACTCCGACAATGTTGCCTCTGTCAAATGTTTTAAATCGCCAAAACGGGAGACAATCTCATAGGCAAGTTGTAAAATGGGTTTATTTTTTGTCCCTGATCCTAAAATGACTGCAATCAGTTCAACGGCGGATAAGTTTTCAGGGCCGCAACGAATTAATCTCTCTCTCGGCCGCTCTTCTTCCGGTAATTGGTGAATACTGTAATTACTTCTCATATTTTTTTAATTTATTCGCCAAGGGGATAGGGACCTGAATCCGCATGAGAACATCATTATCAAGGTATTCTTGATTGATCACAATCCCCTGGCGCATAATTTCACTCACAAGTTTATATTCGCTTTGGGGAATAGAGACTTCTATTAATTTTCTTAACGAATTTAATTCCTCAATCATCATCTCTTGCAATTGATCAAAACCCTCATGTGTCAAAGCGGAAATTTGCACATTTTTAGGATAAGTCATTCTCAATCGATGGATCAAGCTGGGACTTGGCGCTTTGTCCAATTTATTTAAAACAGTGATGATCGGTTTGCCATGGACATTCAATTCTTTTAAGACTTCATGAGTGGTTTCTGCTTGCTCTTCAGCCATTGGGTGGCTTGCATCGATAAGATGGAGCAAAATATCGGCTTGAAAAGCTTCTTCCAAGGTACTTTTAAAAGCAGCCACAAGAAGGTGAGGGAGTTTGCGAATAAAACCGACCGTATCAATCAATAAAATTTCTTGATTGTTTTTCAATAAGAATTTTCGGGTGGTTGTATCCAAAGTGGCAAAAAGCTTATCTTCAACAAAGACTCCAGCATGCGTGAGAGCATTGAGCAAAGTGGACTTCCCTGCATTGGTATAGCCGATGATGGCGAATACGGGTATTTCAGAGCGCTGTCGAGCAATTCTTTGCGTTTCTCGATGGAGTTTGACCTCTTGGATGTCTTTTTGCAAATCATCAATTTTTCGCTTAAGAATCCTCCGATCGATCTCAATTTGCTTTTCCCCTTCGCCTTTTAAATAGGCACCGCCTCCCCCTGAACCTGAAGTGCCCTGCTGCCTCGAAAGATGAGTCCACAATCTTTTTAAACGCGGGGCTTCATATTTCACTTTTGCTAATTCAATCTGCAAGCGCGCTTCTTTAGTCTGAGCACGGTCCGCAAACACACCGAGGATGACTTCTGTTCGATCCAGAACTGAACGATTAAATGCCTTTTGCAAATTTCTTTGTTGTGCCGGGGTAATTTCATCATCAAAGATGATAAAATCAACATTTTTGTCATTTGCAATTTGTACAAGCTCTTCTAATTTCCCTTTTCCAACGTAAATGGATGCATCAAATTTTCTAATTGCGCATCCTTCTTTATGCACTGTCTCCATTCCATAGGTTTTAACTAAAAGTTCCAATTCATCTAAATGCTCTTCGCATAATTTTTTTTGTTGTGTGCCATGATAGGTAGAAACGAGTAAAGCTTTGGGGTTTTCTTGAGTTTCTGTTGTAAAATTCATACCTTATTTCTCAAAATTTAATTTTTAGTCCATCATATGCTAAACGGATATAGCCCGGCAAGTAGGCATTCGTCTGTTCATATTCTAATTCATGAGAAACATGGGTAATCCAAACCTGTTTGACTTGTAAACGATCGGCAAAATCGATGGCTTCATCCACCGTAAAATGCAATTTAGAAGGAGTCAAGCGAAGTGCGCTGATGATTAATGTATCGATGCCATAAAGATCATCATAAATCGTTTCAGGAAAATCTCTAATATCTGAAATGTAAGCTAAAGCCCCAATGCGATATCCATTGACTTTCATCCCCCCTTGCTCATAAGTCATATACTGAATCGGAATATTCTCAAAGACAGCACATCCCCGATCTTGTTTAAACACTTGAAAATTAAAATGGTTAAATGTCTCGTTTTTTTCGATGAGATATTCGAATCTAGATGTTAAATCTTCTGCAGTTGCCTCAGAAAGAAAAATGGGTAAGGGTTTATCCCTTCGATAATTGATAGGCCGTAAGTCGTCCAGGCCGGCAGTATGGTCATGATGGGCATGGGTGAGCAATAGACCATCGAGAGTTTGTATATTAAAATGAAGAGCTTGTGTTCGAAAATCGGGACCGACATCGATTAAAAAATTACGGTTGTCGAGATGAATTAAAACAGAAGGGCGCCATCTTTTATTATATGAAGATGAGGAGAGGCAAACATGGCATTTACATCCGATGACAGGGACTCCAACGGATCCCCCAGTCCCTAAAAACAATAATTCCCCTTTCATACAACCTCATGCGTAAATTCATGCCCGTGCCCGTGCCCATGCACGAAAAAATAAATTTCTAATCATAAAAGTTTTTAGTATATAATGTCGCTTCTTTTTCAACAGAGTGGTCTCCTTCCAGCCAAATGCTGGAAAAAATTTTTATCACTTGAAAAAGAAAGGGACATTAGGGACAAAAGGCCAGCCTAAAGTCGCTAAAGTCTTGACATTAATGAACAAAAAAATTTTCCAGCTTTCAGCTGGGAAGGCTATATACCCCTCGAAAAATTATGAAAATTGCAATTATCGGTGCTGGTTTTAGTGGACTTGCCCTTGGCTGGTATTTTGCTCATTCGAAACTTAAAAGTGCAACGATTACCATCTTTGATAAGAACGTGAGTGCTTCCAGCATCGCTGCTGGTTTACTTCATCCATTTTCTGGGGCTCATGCTAAACTCAATTGGCGAGGTTTTGAAGGATTTCAAGAAACAATCCATTTGATTAAAACTGCAAGCCAAGCGAGCGATCAAATGATTTGCTCTCCAAAAAAAGGAATCATCCGTCTCGCATTAAATCAAGAGCAATATAATGATTTTAAACGATGCTCAGATCAATATCCTAATGAAGTGGAATGGTTAGAAACATCAACCTGTCAAAAGCTGCTCCCGGGGTGTGCTGAAGCGCCGGGCATTTTCATCAAAAATGGAGTGGCAATTCATGTCCCCGCTTACTTGAAAGCCATGCAAAAACTTTGCGAAAATTTTGGTATCCAATTTATAAAAAAAGAGGTCCGTTCATTAAAAGAAATCGATGATTTTAATCTCATCGTGGTTGCTGCCGGTGCTGAAAGCCTAGGGATCACTGAACTTGAAACTCAACCGATGAGCATCGTCAAAGGGCAGGTCTTAGAGCTGTCTTGGCCGCACCATGCAATTCCACTCGCCCATCCTTTAAATTCACACGTCTATCTTGTCATGGCTCAAGGAAACACTTCTTGTTTGGTAGGGGCCACTTATGAAAGGGATGGAAATTATTTATCAAACAAGCAGTGGATTGATATAAAACGAGCAAAAGAAGAGCTTCTTCCAAAAGCCTTTGCCCTCTTTCCCGCTTTAAAAGAGTCTAAAATGATCAATTGCTATGCGGGCTTAAGAGCAGTCGCGAAAAATCATCAACCTCTAGCAAGAAAAATCGATAAACACGTTTGGATATTGAGTGGTCTTGGATCGAAAGGACTTCTTTATCACACGCTTTATGCCAAAGAACTGGTTGAGAAAATAGAAATTGAATACATGCTCTAAGAAGGTTAAAAACCTTCTTAGAAGCCTCTTTTTTCTTAAGAGAAAAATGAAGAGAGAGAGAAGCTGCTGCTTCTTTTATTGCGGCGGTGGTCACGACGATCTTCTCTGCGATCGCGTCGTCGATCTTTGCGCAATATAGCGCGCTCTGCATGGATGTCTCTGCGAAAATCTTGGCGTTGCTGACGGTGGCAATTGCGAAGAAATTTCTCAGCAGCTTTATCACATACAGTTGGATCTAATGCATCAGATAAACTAGCACTGACTTTTCTTCCAGCTACGATGCTTTCTAATTGAGATTTTTGTAAAGATAACATATTTTCCTCCACTATTGTTAATGTAATGAATATCGGTAATTCTCGAAATTTCCCATAACTTGAGCTAAAGCAAATTTCATCTAAAACCGGCATTCTTTTTATTCTCCGGTTTGACAATTTAGTAACATTCCCGAACAATCAATGTCAAGAAAATTTTAAATAAATTATTTTAACTTTTAATTTTTAACGTGAGTTTTGGATAAGGAATGCAGCTCATTCGAGAGAGATTTTCTTTCAGGTTTGAAAATGTTTTCGAAGCCTATAGCCGAATCCCCTACAGGCGAGAAAAAATTTTCAAAATTGGAAGAAAAGATCCTCGAAGGAAACCATTCCTTATCCAAAACTCGCGTTTTTTAGTGATTAAGAGTGGATCTCTTTTTTCCCTGCTGAAAGCTGCTCGGCCTGTACATCCTCTTAATCTTGATCTTGATCTCGATCTTGATTTAGACCTCTTTCGAAAGAGATTTATTGAAACAATTTGGTACAAAATGTTTCGTGATTGAACTGGGACATAAGATTTCAAATCCTCAGAATATGAAGAAAAGCAAGACTAAGATTAAGATTTGCCAATGTAAGCAGGCCGTGACGGCCTGATTACATTTTGAAAAACGTTCCCAAGGGTTTGGGAAGGTTAGTAGAAATTATCTGCCGCAAACTGGGTGTTTGTGTTGTTGTTCGCAGTGTTTTTCTGCACGAGCGCAATGACGTGCAGCTCGTCTGTTGCAACGATTTCCTTTTCTTTGGCAAGGTGTTTGTGGTAATCCACGGCCGCCTTTTTTGCCGTTTCTGCCTGCGCCCATTCTGCCTGGGCCTCTTCTGCCCACCATTCCACCCATGCCAATACCTGCATTGATTGCTTCCATTTGGATTGTGTCTAATTTTAACATAGTTTTCTCCTTATGTGTTTGTTTTCGAAGGATAAAAAGTTTTTTCTTCGATGAGATGGAATGAGTAAAATCTAACTTTTTATAACTTTACTTAATTCCTTTCTGAGCTAACTTAGTATCAGCTAAACGGAGATTTGTCAAGTATTTTTTAGAGAAGGTTTATATATAGTCCTTCCAACTGAAAGTTGGAATTTTTTTAATGCCCATGTTGCGCAAGAGCCGGCCTTCCAGGCCTCTTGTTTTTTCTTGTTCAAACCCAGGCCTTGCGGCCTGGGCTATACATCGAGTCGCCCTTCGGGCTAAACACACTAGGCCCGAAGGGTCGTCTCTATGTATAGCCCAGGCCGCAAGGCCTGGGTTAGTCGCAAAATTTCTAGGTTTCAACTGGGAGCAGTATAAATATATTTTGGTCGAACGATTGGAGTTCCTTTCCCCTCTCTAGCCTCTTCTCTTTCATAGACAATTTGCCTTGAAATTCCAACAATGCGGGCTAATCCAAATAGTACGGTATAATAGACAGGATAAGGAAAGCCTGAAGCATTTAACATAATTCCTGAGATGGCGTCGACATTAGGAAAAGGATCTGAAATTTTTGGATTTTCTTTCAAAACTTTTACACCCGCCTTTCTTAAGAGATGAGCCATTTTAACAAGAGGATGGTTGGGGTAAGATTCTGAGGTCACTTTATAAAGGACCGTGGCTCTTGGGTCTTCAACTCTTAAGACTGCATGCCCATAACCAAAAACGAGTTCTTGATTTGCAAGCTTTCTTCTGAGAGCGTTTTCAACTTGTTCTTCGGTCGGCTCATTTCCCAATTCCTTTATTAATTTTTCGACAAACTCCAAACAGTCTTGATTTGCTTTCCCATGCCGCGGACCTGCAAGGGCGCACATGGCTGCTGCGATAGCGCCATACATATCTTCTAGTCCCGAAGCGACAGCTTTGCCGACAAATGCCGATAAATTCCCGCCTCCATGATCGTAATGCAAGATATTGAAAAGCTTAAAAGGAGAGATCAGTTGATCAATCTTGGTATTAGGCACGTTTAACATATGGATAAAATTCTCTATATACCCAAGCTCTGGTCTTGAAGGGTTTTTGGAATTCCATCCCGCATGATGATTAATTACAGTAGCGGCAATCTCGGGAGCTTTTGCGATTAAATTTAAACAATCTTCACGGTAATTTTGAACCCCTTCGTATCCCGATGCCAATAGAATCGAAGCGCTAAATAGCTTCATCGGATGACATTTGATGGGAAGTTGCTTAATGGATGAAATGAGTTCAGGAGAACAAGGCGATCTTCTTTTTAAATCATTCGAAAAACATTCGATTTCTTCATTACTCCCTTCTCTTCCATAATAAAGCAAGTAGATGACTTTCTCAGGCTCCCATCCATCAATTTCAGAGACCGGATGACCCATATAATAAAGCCCTTTTTGAGGATCAACCGTCGAGGTTGTGCAATACCCTACAGGGTACCCCCTTAAACCGGTTTCTAAATTTTCATCAGTGATTTCGAATAGAACTTCAGTCATAGCGCACCTAATACATCTTTTACCACATCTCGCTCTTCCAAGAGTTCCTTTTCAGTGATTTTTAATTTTTTCTCCAAAAATTCCCCGACTTTAAATTTATCGATGATTTTCACATCACCCCCCGGCAAACTTTTGCATGGGAAAGAGAAAATGAGGTTATCTTGAATTCCATAGGGGTTCCCTGTAGAATCGACTCCGGTTGAAAAACAGGGAGAGGGATGGAGAGTGTCCCTTATAGCATCTATGATTGCATGAGCTGCAGAAGCCGCAGAGGATTTCCCCCTTGCTTTAATCACCTCTGCTCCCCTTTTTTGAATGATTTCGATAAAATCATTTTCTAACCACTTTCGATCATCAATCACTTTTTCGGCCAACTCCCCTTTAATGCGCGCATGCGTAAAGTCAGGGACTTGAGTTGTCGAGTGATTGCCCCAGATAATCATATCGGAGACGTCCTCTAAAGTCACGCCGGCTTTTTTTGCAAGAAGGGTCGTCGCGCGGTTTTGATCTAAGCGCATTAACGAAAAAAAATTTTTCCTTAAAAGCCTAGGGGCATGGTGCATTAAAATTAAACAATTGGTATTGCTCGGGTTGCCTATGACAAAAACTTTAACTTTAGGGTGAGCATGTTCATTTAACGCTTTACCCTGCATGGCGAAAATATGTTTATTGATATGAATTAAATCTTTTCTCTCCATCCCCGGGCCGCGGGGTTGAGCTCCGATTAAAATAGCGTAGTCTATGTCTTTGAAACCGGTTGAAAGATCGGATGTGATATGAATGGAATGAAACCTTGGATTTGCACAATCTTCCAGCTCCATTTTAATCCCCTCTAAAGACGGAAGCATTTCAGGGATCTCGATTAAATGAAAGATGATCGGTTGATCCTGCCCAAATAATTCACCGGTAGCAACTCGAAAAATGAATTGATACGCAATCTGCCCTGCGGCGCCGGTGATTGCGATTCGGAGTGGTTGTATAGCCATATCTCCCCCTTTTGATCAAAACTTGAGTTTAAATGGATTGCATTAAAATTCAAGTTATTTAAAAAAAGACCTCTTTCGAACGGCAGTTCCTTTGTTTGATAAAAAGAATCTTTTCTCAAGCAAAGCTAAGTTTCGAAAGAGGTCTAAGAACCTGTTCAGAATCTCAGGTTCTAAAGGAGATATTTATTTACCGGGCTTTAATTGGATGGTATTCCAATATTGGATTAAATCTTCAGCTGCTTTTCTGGCATCTTTATCGTATTTCAGCAACTCATTTTCAAGATTAAGCTTTGGAAATAAGCCATAGTAAGAACCGGCTTTTCCATCAAGAGGATCCCATACCCCCATCATAAGCATTTCTTCTGTGTGTGGACCATAAAAATCGGCTTGAGGGACAATCCGTCCCAATTTATCAACTTTACATGCCCCTCCATGAGTATTGACCGGCAATAAAGCAATCCTGACTCCAATGGTATAGGCTGCCAATTGAATTTCAAGAGGCGTTAAACTGTCGAGATCAATTTTTAATTTGCTTATTGGATCTTTTCTGAGCCAATTGATATAATTTTCAACAGTACAACCATGGGTATTTAAAATTGATAGCTTAAATGTTTCATACAAATCTGCCATTTCTTTAATCTGTTTTGCCCCTTCAGATAAAAATTGCGCCGCTTTCCTTCTCTCATGATGCCATTTCCAAGAGGAAGCTGCTCCCTCAATTTTTGCAAGATAAGATGCCATGGCATTTCTTAATTTATTGACATTATTAGTCGTAAGATCACTTTTCTTTGTCACTAATACCGCCAACAAATTTGAAAAAAGGCATCGCTCCCCTTTTTCCAAACGTCCATAACCATCACCATAACTTTTTACTTCATTTCCAATCATTTCATGGCAATGGAAATATTGCTCTTGTAATTGAGGCCATTCTAATTTTGCATATTTTGTCCCAGGAACTTTAGGTGCAGCTAAGAAATCTTCTCCAATATAAAAAGAGATTTTTTTAGTTTTTCTTTGCATTTCTTCAATTAATTCAGCAAATTCTTTTTGGTAAGAAGTACCGCTTCTTTTATCTTCAAGAACATCCAGGTCCAATTTCCAATCAACAAATTTTTTCTCTTCTTCAAGTTCAACCGGTTCTTTAACATCAAACGCTTCAATTTTTTTGAAGGGTTCGATCTCATCATCATTAAATGTCTCTTGCAAAAGTGATTCTAAAGCGGTCCTCTCAAATTTCTTTTGGATCGCCCTAGCGAGATTTTGAATTAAAATAGAGGCTGTTTCTACTAATTTAACTCGAGGATTGGTTTCATTTTTCATAAATTTGCGCATTTCAATGTATCTAGGATGGTGATTTTCGATGACATGTCCAGCTAAATGGATGAGTAAGACCTCATTTATTTCTTCAAGCGTGAGTTGATTTAGAATCCATTTAATGGCTACAGGATCAACGCCCTCTTCGATTTGAAGATTATCTTCATCAGGAGTAAAATCATCTCTTGAGGTATAACGGAATTCCACCATCGGTTGAAAGGTATCCCCAATCGACTTGTATTTCATCACTTTTTCAGAATAGGATGGATGCATTTTCACCTTATCGTTAATAGCTAAGTGATAGCCGAGCGCGGGGCAACCATTGGATATAATTTTTCCCCCTCTTACAATATCATAGGCCATCACTCGATAAATAGCACTAATCCCAGAAGTTTTCAAAGTGAGATTAGACTTATTCAACTTAACCAGATCATTATCTTCAAAAAGGGCGCGGGAAGCATTTTTAAAACTTGCAATGACGATGTCTGTGGCACTGAGTTTATCTCCATAACTTACATTGTAATCTTCAAATGATATCAATTCGAAATCACTTAATTTGTCTTTCTTTGCTTCGATTTCCTTTTTCTCATAAGCGGTCATCTCTTTTTTGATATAAATATCCAAAGCCCCCGAGGTCTCTCCATCTTCTTTTCTTTGCTTGTATCTTGATGAAATTGGACCAAGTTCTGCTGCTAATTTAGCAATTTCCGGTTGACCTTTTTGCACTGCTAAAAGTTTTGCATTTTCATTTTCAAGTTGATTGACTTTCTTGACTTTTTCATGGTAGGCAACCAACTCTTTTTGTTTCTCTGCCATGTCTAATTTAGCTTTTGCATCCTGTTTTTCTAAAAGGTCTTTAGCTTTTTTTAAGATTTGATTTTCATCTTCTACTTTTAAGATACGGGCTTTATGGGTATTGATTGCGAAATCTTTGTTTTTTATTTCATTTTCTAAATGATTTTTTAAAGTGTCAACACTCGCCTTTTCTGTCTTTAAAGTAGTGAATTTGGCATTGATTTGTTCTAAGTCTTTTTTAGCTTGAGCCGCTTCCATCGTTGCCATCTTAGCTTTAGAATAAGCAACTGCAGGTTCTGTATGGCGGATCGCCTGTATATCCTCGTTCAAAGTTTTGCATTCACTCTTTATGTCGATATAATCTTTGATAAATCCTTCAAGTGCATTGATATTTTGATCTCTGTTTTTTTTCCTATTTAAAAATTCATTTTGAATGAAATGATTTTGCGCTTCTAAAAAACTCACTCTATTTTTTAAAGATAAATAAGAAAAAATACCATAAGTGCCAAGAGTCACCACATTTGCAAACCAAAGCCCAAAAAAACGAACAACTGATAAGGCTATTTCATTAATAGTTGAAAATTTAGCAAAATTCTTATTGATAATGCTTTGCTCTTTTAATTCTCCTTTTTTTAAAGACAAATTCTTCAATTCATCAGAAATAAGATTAAAGTCTGTTTGTTGTTTAATTTTGATTCGATGCGCTTTGTTCACAAGTTCTGAAAAATCTTTTTCAAGTCCTTCCCAGCTGTGATCCAAAACAGAAATTTGATGCATTAAATCGAGTTGTTCACATTCTAGTTCCCTTATTTTTTTTTCATTCATTAATGTGTTTGAAGTAGAATAAATTCCTAAAGTCAGGATATTGTGACTGAGAAAAACAAGCGACCTCAATCCAATGAAAGAATCTTCCGCAGGGGGAATAAAATGTTTAAAATAAGGATATGGTTGCGTGCAGTTCATTTTTAATAACCTTTTTAGATAAATTATAACTATTTTTTCAAAAACAGAATTAACTGTCAATATTTAGATTTAATTAAAATATAGATAACATACAAGCATTAAAATTTTTTAAAGAAAGTATAAATTATTAAAAGAAATTTAAATATGGTCGAAAAATTTGGCAATAAAGACGCCAATTTATCGCCTTGAACTGCCGTTTCTAGGATTATTTCAAAGCGCTTGCTAGCTTAATTTGCGAGAAAATTTGATCGGCGGGTTGACAGCCATTAATTTTTTTGAGAATCCCCTTTTTTTGAAAAAAATCTTCTAGGGGTTTTGTTTGAGCGCGGTAGACCCTCAACCGATTTTCAACAACCTCTTGAGTATCATCTAAACGCCTATACAACTCACCATCGCAGATATCGCATTGGTTTTCTATTTTGGGAGGAAAAGATGTACTATGATAAATGGCCCCGCATTGCCGACAAATCAAGCGTCCGGTCGCCCTTCGAATTAGCTCTTCATCAGAAACATCTAAATTAACCACAGTGATCTTTCGCTTCTCATATTTTGCAAATTCTTCTGCTTGAGTAATTGTCCTTGGAAATCCATCTAAGAGATAGCCGTTTTGACAATCGGGTTTAGAAATTCTTTCATACAACATTCCGAGCACTATTTCATCAGGAACGAGTTGCCCTTCTTGAATAAATGTTTTGGCTTGTAATCCAATGGGAGTCTCCTTGGAGATATTCTCTCTAAATAAATCCCCCGTAGAAATTTGCGGGATCTTGAATTCCCTGCAAAAGATTTTTGCTTGTGTTCCTTTGCCTGAACCCGGAGGACCAAGAAGAATGAGAATCAATGACTCTTTGATGTTTGACATAGTTAATATAGAAAATGATGAAGAGGTATAATATAAAAGAAATCTAAAATCAAAATCAAAGATTTTGTAAATCCTTAAATTTCATTGACTTAAAAAATGAAATTATTTAATATTTTGAGATCAAGCCCAGTAATACACGAAGGAACAGAAATAGCTTTTGGAAGGTTCAGGGATGCTCGCTTCTAATGTCCTCTCTATTTCTTCGTGTTTTTTTGGGCTGGATGTCTATAGCGGAAGTTCCACTTTTTGATGCAACGATTTTTGTTAGATTTTTGATTCTAAGCATTTTGCATTTGCGCAGTTGTGTGTGTAGACACTAAAAGCAAATAGCAAAGATGCTTAGAATCAAAAAGATA
>JANWJE010000010.1 GCA_025451995.1 Parachlamydiaceae bacterium
GCTGCTTCAAAGCCCCGGGGTTGAGAGATCGTAAGAGGCATTGTATTGAATTAATACTATGCCTCTTACGATCTCTCAACCGCGGGAGCTTTCAAGCTAGCCCAAAATTCCAATATTCAACTGGAAGGAGTATATATCTGAGCCCGGTTTTTTATTTCCCATCGCTCTAGATCCAAAAATTAAAACTTTAACGATTTCCTTTCGAGACAAGAAATATTCTTGTAAGAGTTCTAAAGTTGATTCGGTTAAGCCAAACATCTATTTTTTTTGAAACTCTTTATGAAGTTGTTCTATTGCCTTTAAATAGAATTCTCGAACATCTTTCATTCATACACCTATTCTTTATGGAATTGCAAAAACTAATTTTATCGCTTCAACTACCGCATTCATTGTTTCCAGATCGATTTGTCCTATCCTTTTACCGATTCTGGATTTATCTAAGGCTCGACATTGATTGAGCATAATTTTTGCCTCTTTCTTTTCAACAATCGCGACAACTTCAAAAGGAAAAACTTTTTTGACTTTTGATGTGATGGGGGCCACCATTACAATGTTTGATAGGTCGTTTCCAATATCATTAGAAACAATTAATCCAGGGCGAATTTTTCGAGTTTCTCCCCCTTTTGCAGGCTCGAGATCTACCCAGTAAATTTCACCTCGCTTCGGATAAGGTTTACCACTCACCTATTTCATCTCCTATCCCATCTCCTATGGTGCCTTCCCATTCACTTGCCGTCTCTAACTGTCCCTCATCTTCATTTGCCAACAAATAAGCTCGGCGCAGCTCTTCTTTTTTAGCTTCCAATTCTTTTCGAATCGCTTCACTTACAAATCGGCTCATTTCACGTCTTTTTACATAAGCATGCAATTCTTTAGAGAGATCAATAGGTAGGGAAAAGGTTTGATTGGTTGTCTTAGATTGTTTTCTCATATTATTAACTTATCAAACTACTATTAATTATTCAATATTAAATATTAATCCATAAGTCCTTGTCCTTTTTCGGAGGAAATGGTATTGTGACGAAAGAATCGCAAGGACTTTTTTATGAAAATTGCCTATCTTGGCATGGGGGCATGGGGATTTTGTCTAGCTTCACTGCTGGCTGCAAAAGGACATCAACTCGTTTGCTGGTCGACAAAGCCGGATTTAATCGAACAGCTTAAAAGCACCGGAGAACATCCTTTGTTTCCGGGCTACCGAGCAAAGGGGGATATCACCTTCACCACCAATATGTCGCAATCTTTAAGAAATGCCGATTTCATCATTGAATCCGTCACATCTGCCGGAATACGCCCCATCTTTGAACAAGTGCGCTCTTTAGGTTATCCCCAATGCCCCATTGTTCTCACTTCCAAAGGAATTGAGCAAGATACAGGTAAGATTTTGCCTGAAGTTGTCGCAGAAGTGCTAAATAATGAATTTCGCCCCCAGATTGGTTTTTTAAGCGGTCCAAGTTTTGCTGCAGAAGTGATCAAAGGACTTCCGACATCTGTAGTTGGAACCGGTTTTTCCATTCAAGTGATTGAAAAAATTTGCGAAATTTTTACAACACCCGCCTTTCGCGTTTATCCTAACACCGATGTCTTAGGTGTCTGCTTTGGCGGAGCTTTAAAAAATATCATTGCGATCGCCTGCGGCATTTCCGATGGTTTGGCTTTAGGCAATAGCTCCAAAGCTGCTTTGATGACAAGAGGTCTGCACGAGATTAGAAAGTTAGCATTTGAGGTTGGCTGTAAATCGGAGACACTCAATGGACTGTCCGGAATGGGAGATTTATGCTTAACATGCAGTTCGACAATGAGTAGAAATTTCCGCTTTGGCAATCTTTTGGCAAAGGGAAAAAGCGCTGAAGAAGCGCAAAAAGAAATTGGCATGGTTGTAGAGGGTGCTTACACAGTCGTTTCAGCCCTGCAACTCAGCAAACATTATAAAGTTGAGCTTCCAATTGCGCAAGCGGTTTACCACATCATCTATCAATCTTTAAAACCAACCGACGCCGTCAAAGCTCTCATGCAAAGAGCGATTAAAGAAGAGCATTTATGAGTTTAGAAAGAGGTTTAAAAGTCCTCTCTTCGACTGCCATGGCTGAATTAGAAAAAAAAGCTTACCAGCAAGGATATCAAGAAACAGATTTTATGGAAGGGGCGGGGCGGGGGATTGCCCTGGCAACACACAACTATATCGAAGAGCATCACTATCCAAAACAAATCACACTTCTATGCGGCAAAGGAAATAATGGCGGCGATGCCTTTGTAGCCGGCTGCTACTTACTTCAAGAAGGATATCATGTTCAGGCAATCCAACTCGATTCTCTTGATAAATGCTCGCCTCTTTGCAAGAAAAATGGCGAGCGGTTTATCGAAATGGGCGGCAAAGTCAGCAATCAAATCAAATTTTCCGGTCTCATTTTAGATGGGATTTTCGGTACAGGTTTTAAAGGCAAAGTGTCTGCACCTTACTCCCTTCTAATTGAGACGGCAAATCAAAGCAAGTGCCCAATTTTAGCCATCGATATTCCATCAGGTTTAAATGGGACAACCGGAGAAGTGGAAGGGCTAGCGATTCATGCCAATCTCACATTGTTTTTAGGATTGCCAAAAACAGGTTTTTTTTTGAGGGATGGATGGAATACGGTTGGAAGTTTGCAAAAAGTTGATTTTGGCTTGCCACCCAATTTGATCGATCAAGCAGACACAAACCTCCATGTATTGACACATGTGAAATCATTAATCCCCCCCATGAAGCGCAACCGGCATAAATACCAATCCGGCTATGTTGCGGGATTAGCCGGCTCACCCACAATGCCCGGAGCCGCCCTTCTTTCATGTTTAGCTGCCTTTCGAGGTGGAAGTGGAATGGTGCGTTTGTTCTATCCACAAGGGATGGAATCTGCCTTATCCGCCAGCCCCTATGAACTCATAAAAATTCCCTATTCCTTTGAGAATTTAAATGATATCCTTGAAAATTTTCAAAAAGCTGGCGCCATTTTTGCCGGGCCCGGTCTGGGAAGGAACAACGACACACAAAAGCTTTTAGAATCTCTCATCCCCTCATTAAAACAACCCTGTGTTCTCGATGCCGATGCGTTGACGCTTTTTGCAGAAAAACCCTACAAACTCCCCCCTCAAGTCATCATGACACCCCATACAGGGGAAATGGAAAGGCTATTGAAAGCTGAAGTTCACCTGGATGAAGAAACGTTAAAAAAATGCCAATATTTTGCCGAAGAAAATCAGGTGACACTGCTTTTGAAAGGCGCGCCCACTTTTATTTTCCATCCTGCATCTCCTATCTATGTGAATCCAACAGGTGATCCGGGAATGGCAACAGCCGGCTCCGGAGATGTCCTCACAGGATTACTCGCTTCTTTACTCTCTCAAAAACTCTCATGCCATTGCGCAGCCATGCTGGGCGTCTTCCTCCATGGTTTAGCCGGCGAATGCGCCGCCAAAAAAAGAGGAACCTCTATTGGGATCATGGCAACAGATATTATCGACTGCTTTGCAGATGCATTTTCTCATCTTAATTAAGGCTAGGTCTATTTTCATTTTAAAAGATTAAATGTAGCGTTTTATCTTAAAACTCGACTTTGTACAATTTTTGAACTCATCTTCGGAGAGAAGCTTTCTACAGCTAAATAAATTTCTCAGAAGGGGGAAAACAACCCCTTCCTGCGAAATTTATTACGCTGTAGTTTGCTTCTCTCTCGAATATTCGTCCAAAAATTGTACAAAGTCGAGTTAAAATCGGAATTGCTATATTTAAATTGTTTAGTTAAAATTATCTTTTTTAAAACTATTATAATAAAAGAATAATATGAATATTGATTTAAATAATACAATGGGTTTTTGTGGTTCGCCGCTGTCGAGTTTGGTTGAATTGAAGGGGGATGCCAAAATTGAGGAGATTGCTCAGGAGAGGATTGGAAGTTCTTCCAGTGCAAAATTGAAAGAAATACACGCGGTCAAAAGGGATGAAATTAAGGACAAGTTGCAAGTTCAATTGAAAGCTCTTTTTTCTCAGATAGTTGGGAATGAAGTTTTGGAAAGGTTTTCGGAAAACTCTTGTTTTCCAGAAGAGGTTGAGGCGATTTTTCCTGTTAAAATGGATGAATTTCCTGAGTTTCGAAATGATTTAGAAAAAGCTGTCTTCGGGCTTTGTCATTTTGCTTTCGGTGTGGATACTGTTCGAGAGAGTTGTGCCTTTGCTAAAATTGAGCCGAGATTGTTTAGTCAATTGAGAACAGATGTTCTTGAGCAATCGAAAAGATACGTTGCTCTAAAGGAAAAACTTTTAGAGAACTATCAACAGGCTAAAAAGGGGATCAAGCTTGAAAAAACAAAGAAGATTCTAGATGTGCGTGAAAAGTCAAAACATGATCGTGAACAAGTAGGCAATCTTTTAAAAGAGACGATATTGGCTGAGATGATCGATTTTGAAGATAGTCATTTTAGAGATCTTCCAAAAGAGCTCCAGGAAATCCTTCCTGAAAAGGTTCCCCATTACGAGGAAATGCCGGGGGACTTCCCATCGATGCTTCACGCTTTATGCTACGCTTCAATTCGGCAAGTTACTTTTAAAGAAACTTCAGCGATCTTAAAAAAGCGTGGGGGTAATATTGACCATTGGAAAAATGAGCTTATCAACAATGCAAATTTTCAAATTGCATTAAAGAACACCTTGGCTGATCTTTGGGAAAAGAAAAAACAAGGAACTTGGGTGAAGGAAATCGCCCTATCCAAGAAACCCAATTATATAGGTGATGTTGAAGCAAGAACCTCTGGGGATAGAGAAAAATGCAAGGCTTTATTTGCCTCTTGGCTATATCCCCTTATCGATTTCAATAAGCCGGAATTTCAATGGATTCCCGAAGAATATTCCCCTCTTTTACATGAAAAGTGCCGTGCACTTAAATTAAAATATGCTTCTCAGGCACATGTTTTTCTTTCTGCCCTTTCTTATTGGAGCTATAAAGAGGAAAAAACGCTTGTAGAGGTTGAAGAGATCGCAGGAATTCGAAAGGGGACAGGTCTTTTGGCTAAATGGAAAAATGCAGTATTAGCCCATGGGGAGAAATGGAAAAAAATCACTAACGGTGAAGTAACGGTAGAGGACAGCCCAATAGAAGAAACTCTTGTTTTAGATGATTCGAGTGATTCAGAAGATTCAATCACATTTGCTTCAGCTATGCAGAATTTAATAGAGATGAGAAATGATAAATTCAAATCAAATTTAATCAGTTCGGAAATGAGTCCGGTAATCAGCGCACATGTTTCTCAAAATATTGAATCAACACCTTCGGTGGAGGTAGGATCAAAGATTATCCTAAAAACGGCAGTTCAAGATGCTAAAGCGATGCAAGATTTTGATTCAGCGGAAAACCCGGTCATCGCAGCTCCTTTAAAGTCCATAATGAAGTTAACAATTAAGAGAAAAGAAAGATCAAGAATTGATTTTGAGGGGCTATGTACGTTTCAAGCAAAAAAAAGCAAGGGGCCTTCTGAGCCTATGGCTTTGACGATAGATCCTGCACCTGAAGATTTTTTTTAGGACCTAATGTTCTTCACAGCATAAAAAAGTTCTCCTTGTTTAAAAGCAGGCCGGGGACGGCCTAGTTACGCACTCCACCAGTGGTCGGAGGGCATTTGACAAATGGTTTCGGCGAGATTTTTTGCGACTTCGGTGTGTAATCTGCTAAAGATTTTTTCGACCCATTTTTTGGTTCTGAAATTGCCCATTTCCTCTTCTTTTTTTAAGATGAGCAAGAGTTCTAATTGATCGGCATCGTGCGCGAGCTGGGCTTCTAAGCTAGCGGCTTCTTCATATTCTTTTATCCAAGCGACAACTTCAGGACCGAGGGTGGAGGTCTTTTCTATGTCTTCTAAAGCTTTGTCTAATTTGGGGGTGACGTATATTTTTTGAAAATGGTGAATATCTCCGATTCTAGCTTCCGGTAGGTCGTGAAAGAGGCACATCATGATTAATTTGAGGAGGTCGACGGGTTGATCGATGGTGCGGGCGAGAACAAAGGCGACTCCGGCCGCTCCATAGCTATGCTCGGCAACGGATTGTTTGCCCGAGCCTAAAAATGCAAAGCCTGAGCGCGGGGTGTAGGAAAGCATCTCAATTTCATGCAAAAAATTGACGAATGATTGGTATTTATTCATGCTTTTTATGCTGATTTTCCTTTCTCTTTTGTAATAACACAAGGTTTTCTTTAATTAGGTTTTTAAATGCCTCATCGCAGCTGTTCCAGTCAACGATGTCAACAGTAAAGGGTAAGAGCGATTCATCAAAATCTTCGCTGATATGAGAGCGGATATTCCAAGGGATATTTTCAAAAAAACAGATATCTAAATCAGAAAATCGTTTTTGATTGCCTTTCGCACGCGACCCAAAAGCATAAAATGAATAAGGATATTTAGATAAAATCGACATTACCATTTCTAAATGCCGAGGCTCTATATGAATCATTCAAGATTCTCCAGTCTTTGGATAAGCTCAGATAGTTCTTTAGAAAATACATCAAAAATTTGCAAAATGGCATCGATATTTTCATGTTCATATGTATGAGAAGTTAGATTTCTTTTCATCTGAAATTCAAACCATATTTCTGGATCATCAATGAGTTTTTCCAAAGCTGCTTTGCGAAAGGTATCTTTGGGTGAACCCACTTCTTGTCCTCGTGATTCTAATACTCTTTTCATCATTTTCCAGGCGAGTTCATAGGTAAATTCGAAAGCTTGAATTGAACCTGCCTGATCGCGGTCGTCTTCCATGTTTTGACGGAACCGCTCAAAAATAGAGCGAGCCTTATGGAGTTTTGAAAGATCGATGATGGTCATAAATTACCATAACACTATTATAAAATTTCGATATCTTATTTGTGTATAATTATTCATGTCTTTTAGTATAAACATTTATTTTTAAAGAAAAAGGACAAAGAATGTTTTGGATGTTAATGGGTTCGATTGCGGCGAGTTTATGCGGCCTGGCGGTCTATCTCTATTACTTTCAAAAAGGGCAATTTATCGACGATGAAAACATTAAATTTCAAATTTTTAGGGAAGATCATCCGGATTTAAACGATGGAACAAAAAACGATTCAGTACGACGATAGACCGGCTCAACTCTTTATCTACCCCTCCATTTTTTTTCTCATTTTTGGAATGACTGTGGGTGTATTTCTTGCCTTCAATAGTTTCATCTTTCCCGATTATTTTTCCGGCGAATATATCCATTTTGGCAAAACGCGTCCTGTGCATGTGAGCAATGTGACTCTTTCTTGGCTCCTTTCTGTGGATGTGGGTTTAATGCTTTATTTTATCCCAAGATTATGCGGGACTTCTTTATGGAGTCCGAAACTTGGTTTTTGGGCGGGGGGATTATGGTGGTTTTCTTTAATGCTTGGGACAAATTCTTTTCCTTGGGGAACCAATTGGGGTTGGGAATATGCAGAGCTTCCCATGTGGATGGGATGGATCCCTATTAAAGCGATTTTTGGCTTGAGCTGGGTGTTGTTGGTGTTTAACTTTTTTATGACGATTTTCAACAGAAGATTTGAAAAACTTTATGTTTCGCTATGGTATAGCATGGGGACCTTAATTTGGACCACTTTTACTGTTTTGGTTGGAAATTTTGCCATCAATTGGCTGCCTGAAGGAATGTCTCGAGTCAATGGAAGCTGGTTTTATGTGCATAATTTAGTGGGACTGATTTATACGCCTATGGGCTTGGCGACTGCCTATTATTTTTTGCCAAAGCTGGCAAATACACCCATTTATAGCCATCGTTTATCGATGATTGGTTTTTGGTCGATTGCATTTATTTATGCCTGGATTGGCACCCATCATCAAATTCATGGTCCGATGTCGCAATGGCTTCAAACGACGGCGATTGTTTTTTCACTGTGGCTCTTTATCCCTGTTTTCACTGTCGTTTATAATTTGTTTGCTACGTTGCAAAAAGATTGGGTTAAATATTTGGAAAGCGCACCGATTCGTTTTTTGATGATGGGGAATATTTTTTATCTCATTACATGTATTCAAGGTCCATTGATGGCCTTGCGCAATGTCAATGAAATTACATCTAAAACCGATTGGGTGATCGGCCATTCGCACATTGCTTTATATGGCGCGTTTACATTTTTTGCAATGGCCGGAATTTATCAAGCGGTTCCCACAATGGCGAAAAAGCCTTTATGGTCGAATCGCTTGGCTGACTGGCATTTTGCTCTTAATTTATGGGGGAGTTTATTGTTCTTATTTTCTCTTTGGGTCGGTGGATTTTTACAGGGGCTGATGTGGGCGAATTGGGCAAATGGGACTTCTTATGCAGAATACTATGCGAATATCACAAAATTGCCTTTCATTGAAACGATTAATCAGATGAGAGTGTGGTGGATACTCAGGGCTTTAGGGGGTGTGATCATTCTGCTCGCCAATTTTCTTTTTGCAGTGAATATTTTCAATACAATTGTCTTAAAGAAAGAAGATGAACTCATTTCTCAAGAGGTCTAAGGATGAATCAGAGGAAAGAAACGCCTTCCGGGAAATCGGCTTCCGGTTTTTTCAATTATCTCCATTCTATCGACCGTTCAGCTCTTTGGACGATTGTGGGGGTTATTTTTCTTTTTTCTTTTTCTATCGCGGTTGTTTTAATTGCCCCGCGCTACATTGATTCCACATGGACAAGCCCTTCAAGCCCTTATCAAGTGCAAATGTATGAAGTGGCCGACCTTCATTATTATCTTAGCACAGGCTCAAATGGAAATGATTTACAATACGTGCATCATCTAAAAGAAAATTTTACTCTTCTTGCCTTCAAAGAGCTAGAGCATTTGCGAATTATTGCACCGCCTGAATTAGAAAAATACATCACCAAAGAAGATGATAAAGAATTAAAACTCACTTCTCGTTTGTTGCTGCTAAGACACCCTAAAGGTAAATTGGCTGAGAGTGCTCAACAATTTAAAAAACAATTGCCAAAAGAAAGCAGTACAACAGGAAAAGAGTTAAAGTTCGATGTTTTAGAGCTTTATGATCCAAAAAAGAAAGAGGTTTTTTCAATCGATTTATCTGGTGGAACGATCCAAGATTGGGTCGATGAACATTTTAAAATCATCGATGAAAAAATCCATCAGCCCTTTCATCGCGATTATGGAGTCATTTACACGCAAAATCCTTTGGAATTTAGAATAAAGAGATTTCATGAGGGAAAAGATGAGAAGTGGTCCTATGATCCCGAAGGTGAGTCGGTGACCCTTCAAGAATTGACGAGTGCTTCACTCGATTTTCATTCCCGGAAGGAGCTTATTTTTCTTGGAGAGAAAATTTATGCCATTGAGGGGTGTTGGTATTGTCATACCGATCAAACGCGCACTTTAATAGAAGATGTGGTCATAAACGGGACCGATTCTTACCCGGCTCCGCCCTCTTCTGCGAATGAATTTATCTACCAAAAAATTACATTTCCCGGGACAAGAAGGATTGGACCCGATATTTCAAGGGTTGGGGTCAAAAGGGCGAGTAGAGATTGGCATATAGCCCATTTTTGGGCTCCCAGGACAGTCGTGGAGGGAACGATCATGCCTGCGTTTCGACATTTTTTTCATCCGGATCCACGTGGAACATCTCAAGGCAGGCCCAACCTTCAATTTGAAGCTATCTACCAATATATGATGACAAAGGGAACGCGAATTACCCCGCCCACACAAGCGTGGTGGCTTGGCAAAGATCCGATTAAAACTAAGGAAATCATTGAGAAGGAAAAGCGATTATGAAAGATGGTCTTGGAATTTATGGCCACTTTTTTCATTATGCAATTGTGATTAGTCTTGTAGGGAGTGCTTTTCTTGTTTTTATTTCTCTTTGGAGAAAAAAGCGCTTGGATTTAGATGAAGAGCCAAAATATCAAATGATGGAGGATGATCAGGATGACAACAGTATCAGATGACGAGCAGGAGATCTATGGCGATCCAGGCGTGGCTTCTTCTAATGGAAAAGTGCCCAAATTTTTAATCCTCAATTATATGTTTTGGCCCATTTGGGGAATTTATATGTTTTATTATTTTTGGAATGGAAGCATTGGTTTTTTAGATCCCAATTGCTGGCGTCAGTTGCAAATCGCCGCCAATACCACTTTTCCTATTGCCAATCACAATCTGCCTAAGGAAGAATAAACTGAAATAAAGATTTGACATAATTTTCCATTTCAGTTCTATTTACAAGTAGGGGTGGAAATATGAGATCTATCAGATCCTGTTCAATCGATTTTAACCTTATCAACTTCCTATTCGACTGTATAGCACTACAGAAGATCATCTCATTAGCTTTGACCTGCTTCATAAAACAAAGAAAAAGAAAAAAACAGCCTCATAGAATCTCTATTAGTTAATAATAAAAAGGGGGGATATGAAAAATTGCTTAAAATGGATGATGACATTAAGTTGTGGTTTTGTGTTCTTTACATCCGCTCAAAGTTGGAATGGGCAAGCTGTAACTAGCAACTACCCAGCTCAACAATCCTATGAGCCCTATAGTCAATCAGGCCAATATGGCGAGGGATATTATCAACCGCAAGTGTATAATCAAGGGCAAGGCTATTATCAAGGAACCAGCAGCCAAACAGGCTGGGGATCAAGCTGGGGGAACTATGATAATAAAAACGCCAATCAAGCAAATCAACCCATGTCCGATGATATGATTACGCGCATGGTTATGAGAAATTTAAGAAGCACGCCTTATCTTTCAAATGGTGCCCAAAACGCTTCGGTGGTGACTAAGTACACCATGTCATTTAAATTGATGGTTTTGGCTTGCGTGAAAGCTCCCGCGGTTGAAAGATCGTAAGAGGCATAGTATTAGATCAATACAATGCCTCTTACGATCTTTCAACCCCGGGGCTTTGACGCAGCCAAAACCGTCAATTTAAATGACATGGTGTACTAAAGATGGAGTTGTGACTTTGACAGGAAAGATTGCAAATAAGAATGAGAAGAATCTCATTGAATACATGGTAAAAAATGTTGAAGGTGTTAAGAGCGTATCTAACAATCTAGATACTGAACGTTAAACTAAAGAAGGCAAAATATTTCATTTTTTGTCTTCATTTAAAAAGAGGTATATATGTTAGGGACAATTCTGTTGATTATCCTAATTTTACTGCTTATTGGAGCATTTCCAACATGGCCACATAGCGCAGCTTGGGGTTATGGTCCCAGCGGAATTTTAGGTGTAGTCTTGATCATTTTGATTATTTTGATTTTGCTAGGAAGACTTTAGGGTTTTAACCGGATGAGCGAGTTTTTTTAAAGCTCGCTTATCTCCAAAATTATTTTTAAAAATAACATTCATTCGATATGATGACCCTATCTTATGATCAAACAACCTCATCAAAAACGCAATGATATTATTGCATTTCTTAACTCATTGAGAGAAGAAATCATCTTGGCTTTTGAACAACTGGAGCCTAACCAAGCATTCCAGCGCACCCCTTGGCACTATCGATATGAAGGGGGTGGTGAAATGGCGGTTTTGCGCGGAAATTACTTTGAAAAGGCTGCCGTCAATTGGTCAGGAGTTGGCGGACCGCAGTTTCCCATGGGAGATGGAATCGGTCCCTTTTTTGCCACAGGGGTGAGTTTAATTACACATATGGAAAATCCCCATGCTCCAACCGTTCATTTCAACCTCCGTTTTATTGAAACAGAAGAGAAGCATTGGTTTGGCGGCGGCTATGATTTAACACCGATGGGTTTTCCTTATGAGGAAGATACAATCCATTTTCACAACCAAGCAAGACAATGTTTAGAACCTTTTGGCAACCTTTATGAGACATTCTCTAAAAATGCCAAAGAGTATTTCTACATCCCTCATCGCCATAAAGAAAGAGGGGTGGGGGGATTGTTTTTCGATCATTTCAATTCAGGAAATTTTGAAAAGGATGTTGAGGTATGGAAAAGCGTCGGCCAATCCTTTTTACCCGCTATTTTACCGATTTATCAAAAAAGGATCGGTGTAAACTATACAGCAGAGGAAAAAGAGCGCCAATTACAGCTTCGAGGACATTATGTAGAATATAATTTGCTTTATGACAGGGGAACCCGCTTTGGTTTTCTCTCAGGGGGAAACCCCGATGCTATTTTGTGTTCGATGCCCCCTCTAGTTAAGTGGTGAGCAACTACCCCCAATTTTTCTCAAAATTAAATTTCATTTTTAACGCAATACATGCTATGACATCATGTAATGCCGCAAAATAACCCAGGTAAATAGATGAAAAATGTACCCATTCTTATTATAGCTATTGTGCTCCAAGCCCTTTGCCTTTTCGGAAGCGACGCCACTAAAAAAACGGATACAATACATGTCTATACTTCACAAGAACTAAATGATGCCATTATAGAAGCTGCGAATGGTCCACAACATTCAACTCAGATCATCATTCATGGGGTACTTCAAGGAAACTTTGAGATTCCTTCGACAAACAACGAAATTGCAATGATTGGAAAAGGATCAGATGCCGCCCTTAATGGCGGAGGAACAGGAACAACTCTCGCAGTGGGATATGGTGCTACAGTCTCACTTAAGGACTTGATCATTCTCAATGGTGCAGTACCTAACGTGCCAAACAACACTGTTTTCGACCAAGGATATGGAATTTATTCCCTAGGAACACTGACTGTTAAATCTTGTTCTATCAGCTCCTCCAGTCCTTCGGGTATTTTAAATTTAGGCGGTAATCTCAATATCATGGAATCTTATATTGGCGATAACCTAGGTCAAGGTATTATTTCAGAACTTGGATATGCGACTATCAGCCACTCGCTCATCCAAAATAATATGCTAATCTCTTCAGATTATTTTGAACAGGAAGCGGGAATTGCGAGTATTGGTGGTGTTCTCACGGTTAATAACTCCAAAATACAGAATAATAATGCAATCGGGATTGTGCTCGAAGCTGGATCGTGTGTCATCAATGATTCAAGTATAAAAGAGAATCTAAGCGGCATTCTTAATCTTGAAGGTGTAATAGAGATTAATGACAGCACAATCAATGGCAATCAATCGGGCGGTATTAATAATGAGGGAGTGATGACCCTTAATGGATGTCGATTAGAAGAAAATACAAGTTCGGGAAACGGTGGTGGGATTTTTAATGCCCATTTTATAACCATCAATCAATCCATTTTGCGTAAAAACAGTTGTTCAGGAGATGGTGGAGGAATATATAGCGATGGTGGTTTTCTTGGCGATCTGCAAACAGGACAGTTACTCATTAATGACACCACCATCGAAGAAAATTATGCTGTTGGAAGCGGTGGGGGTATTTATAACTTAAGTGAAGCCACTCTATTTAAAACGAGCGTAAAAAAAAATAGTGCTCAAGTAAATGGAGGGGGAATTGTAAATGCTAATCCCGGAATTTTAACTCTAAAAAACTCTATTGTGAAAAAAAATACAGCTAGCGGTGTTGGTGGTGGTATCTATAATCCAAATGGTAATTTAACCTTGATACATACCGAAGTGATTGAAAATATTCCGGATCAGATTAATCTTTAGAAATAAACAACGAGCATCCATTCGATCGTCAAAAGCGAAGGATTTTTATAAAATAATTTCTTTATTCCATAATTTTTGAATAAAAATCTGCCAAGGAATATCGATGATAACCGCTCCGTTAGGCAATGTAAGTTTACGAGTCCTTGGGGTTAGTGAAACGCAAAATGCCTGTTTTGGATTGTGTTCTTCAATAAATGCTGCTAAACCTCGCAAATCACTTTTATTGATTTGGCTAGATATTTTAACTTCTATTGCAGTGTGACCCTCTCCTAAAATAAAATCTACTTCAAGATCAGATTTCGTCCGCCAATATGAAATAGAAAAATCGAGATCATTCAACCCCCTATAGGCAACCAACTCCGTAAGAATCCAATGTTCAAAAGCTGCACCGGCTTCCTTGCCTTTTAATGAATGAATCGTGCGTTTCATTAAAAAGCCGGCTACCCCAACATCAAAAAGATAAAATTTGGGAGTCGCAGTGATAATGTCACGCTTACCAAGTTTGTTAAAAGGATCTAAACGATAGGCAACGAGTGTGTCTACTAGAATTTCATAATATTCTTTAACTGTTTTAGAATCGACTCCGCAATCTCGCGCAATATTAACATAATTAGTTAATTCTCCATGACTTAAAGCTATTGCATCTAAAAAACGTGAAAAACCCGCTAAATTTCTAACAAGGCTTTCTTTTTGAATTTCTTCTATTAAATAATCTTCGATATAAGCCTTAAGAAACCTGCGAGATTGTGCACTAAAATAAGCCGTTGGAAGTAGCCCATGTGTAAGAGCGGTTAATAGATCAAAATTTTCAATTTCTGGGTAAACAAACGGGTAAAAATGATGTTTGAAAGCACGGCCCGCTAATAGATGAACACCTGTGCTTTTTAGCTTTCTAGCGCTGGATCCACAAAGAATGAAATGACAAGGTTTATGATTTTCAATAAGCCAATGCACTTCGCTAAGCAATAATGGAACTTTTTGTATTTCATCTATAATGATGGGATGTTTCAACACTTCGACAGGTAATTGAAGAATTTCTTCACGCAACCTAGAAGGTTCTTTAAGGAATAACAGAAAGGTATCTGTTTTCAATAGATCATAATAAATCGAATCGGGAAAATTGTCGCGCAAATAAGTTGATTTACCTGAATTTCTTGGTCCCCAAAGAAATACAGATTGTCCACGCAGAAATTCAGACTTTAAATAACGTTTGATTTTCAAGGAAGTCTTTCCTGATATAGATAACTAGTTCGGAATAAACTCCATTTTAGTAGAAAATAATTTTGAAGTCAAGCACCTAAAGCCTGTCAAGATTCCAATTTCTCAAGTTGTTTGTGCGTATTATTTGCTTTTTATTAAAATTCATCTTATAATCAATTAAATTTAAAAAAATATTGTCATTAAATAATGAATTTAATAAATAATTGCTTTGAAACTACAAAAAATGTTTTTGAAGGGCTTATAATAAATTGTTTTGGATATGAAAAAAGTGATCTGAACGATATTTATGAAGGCTTTGAAGATTTTAAAAATGTTAAATATAGACCTTCTGCTTACGAGGTGGCATTTAAAATAGTAAAGTACCCTTTGATCATTCTTAGTTTTAATTTTATACATTCAAAATTTTCTTCTTATTGCTTCAGAATTCTTCCAAGATCACCGCTGCTTTGGGCTACCGCTGCCATTATCCTGAGTCTTATTGTCGACATTTTACCTCTTTTGCGCCGATGCCACATCAATAAGCTCATTGCAGTTAATCCTCTTAAAAAGAAGGTAATGCTTATATGTGAAGCAAGTGATCGGTATGGTGCCTTCAGAATGACTCCTAATATAACCAAAATTTTAAAAAAATTTTTAAATGATCATTCGATTGTTTATAAAAAGATAGGCTCAGTAGAAGATATCAATTCTACTATTCAAGAGATTAAGGAAAAAGGACAAAATATTACAAATCTTTGGATACAAGCTCATGGAGGTCCTGACCACATGGAATTAGGAAATTTTCTTTTAAGAAATGAAAATCCCAATCCATCTTTAGAGTATGAAGAAGCAATGAAGTTTGTGGAACTATTTTTCCCATCGCAATCTGTTAATAAAATTGATTTTTCAGGGTTAGATAAAAAAGCAAACATCATTTTGCTATCTTGTTCTTCAGGGGGAGTACCAAAATACACAAAAGGGCTTAATATTGCTGAATGGATACAATATTATGCAGGACCAAACAGAAAAGTCTTTGCACCTAGGGAAGATATTGTTGCTGAAGACGTTAATCATAATGATGTTTTATCAGGGCATTGTTCCGAATATCGCTTTTTAGATTTTACAGGGATGGATATGACAGCCGATATATCTTATGAGAACGTTGTCAAAAAAATGAAAGAGAACAATCTCAGAGATTTAGAAGTTTTAAAAAAACACTTCAATCAGTTCATTGAAGATGATTTGGAAGTTGGGAATCACATCTGAAAAGTTTCATTTACTCGTTCTTTAGAAACAAACAATCCCAATTTTTTACAATGAATGTGGAGGTTGTTAATTCGATATTTTGAATGGGGGTATACAACATAGGGAATCCTTCGCTGTTGATCATCGAGTATCCATTCGATCGTCAAAAGCGAAGGATTAAAAATGCATGTTTTATTAATATATCCGGGTCTAGAGCATCCAAGCATTGGATCAATTCCACCGAGGAATTGGCCTATGGCTGCTGCATCAAAAATGGAACCGAAGCAATCAACGTTTAAATAATATTTAAATGGATATTGAGTCATCTGACTTCTGGCCGATTTTAGAGGGTAACTATCGGCATATTCCTTAGGTATGATCGGAAGATGGTCAATGATTTCTTCGGAATATTTGTTTTTAAAATTTGCTAGCAATTTCATGTCATTCAGATTTTCATGGACTTGATCGGCGAAATATTTTGCTAACCGATTCATCGCTTTAGAATCGTGGATATAGATGAATCCTGCGATGCATCGATCATCGCTATCAAATGTCGCTGCGATGCCGGGATAATGACTTTGGAAGACCGGGAGAAGTTGGCTTAAATCAACGTAAAGCATATTGTCGTTTTCTAGATGAAACACATTCTTTAGTTCATATTGATTGATCAAATCCGATAAATATAAAAAACGCTCGCTCGTGTAAAGCCAAAATCCCTCTTTCCATTTTGTATCCAGAGAGTTTTGTTTAAGAAATTGTGCATGATCAATCGAAATATTGAGAGATTCACAAGCGATGCAAGTGATATTCAATAGGTTAGGCACTATATGTGTTGAAGTCAGGAATTTTGCTCTCTGCGCCTTTGCGACTCTCGCTTGTTCCTCTGCGTTTCAATTTGTTTTTCCAAATAAGGATTTACCATCCGTTTAGAACAAAATAAAACGCAGAGGAAAACAAGAGAGAGTCGCAAAGGCGCGGAGAGCAAGGTGTGGCTCCTAATTCTAGCTTTCAGTTGAAAGGAGAGCAGATGACTTTAAAACAAAAAATATTAATCTTTCTACTTATTTTTCATGCGTCACTTTCTGCAATTCCTGAATCTGTTTTGGTTTTTGCGCCCCATCCGGACGATGATGTGATTGGCTGCGGCGGGGCCATCATCCAGCATGTTAAAAAAGAAGACCATGTAACGATTGTCTACATGACTTCGGGTGAAGCCGCTCCCCGGCGGGGTTTTCCGGAAAAACTCGAAAAAATTCGCGAACAGGAAGCGGCTCAAGCTGCTGCAATCATGGGAGTGCATGACCTGATCTTTTTAAGAGAGCCGGATTCTAAGTTGCAAGTCACTGAGATCACTGTAGGACGAGTGGTGGATATTTTGCTTAAATATCAGCCTCATTCTATTTATGTTGCGCACGAAGGAGAATCTCATAAAGATCATCAATTTACTTTTAAGATCGTGATGGCAGCCATAAAACAAAGCATTGAAAAAGGTGTTCAAAAACCGGAAATTCTTTGTTATGAGGTTTGGCCTCCCATGCAAAACATGACGTTTGTAAAAGATATCTCAAAGGAAATGGATTGTAAGTTGCAAGCTTTAAGAGAACATAAAACTCAACTCAACCATACAAACTATGTCGATGCGGTCGAAGGGCTTAATCGTTACCGCGGAATCATGAGCCACAAAGGTCATTACGCAGAGTGCTTTCTCAAATTAGACATCTTGCATAATTCGCCCAATTTGTAACCGAGCCATTTGGCGGTTACATGACAAAAAGCATAAGGGAGCATGTGTGGGACCTGTTGCCAAATTTCTTTGAAGAGAGCTTTAATATACGCTTTTCCCCTTGTGGACTCCCCTCCCTTCAATAAAGACGCATATTTTTTTCTTTCGCATCCCATTTCGAAATGGCGTTTAAATTCTTGTTTAAGAGTATAGTTGTGGGAGTGATAGACTTGTGCTTCGGCGACATAAGCAATTCTATGATTGTTCTGAAGCAGCTTGGCAGTGACGATCGTATCTTCGCCAAAAGATGTTGCGGGGAAACCGCCGATTTCATCGAGAGCGCTGTTGAGATAAGCTGCGCAGGAATTAGAGCAAAAGAAAGTGTAAACTCCATATGTTGAAAGGTCGTTCATTCCTCGAATATGGCTTTCTTTTGGATAATTAAATTTTCTCGAGAAGGCTTCAAAAAGGGTTGCATGAGGGTATGGGAGCTGCCTTGCATAAGCGATTGAGGCCCAGTTTTCTAAAAGAGGCTGTACTAAGTATTCAAGCATATCTGACGATTTGGGATAGGCATCTTGAGTCATCATGACAACAATCGGAGTTCCAAGTAATTTTCTTCCTTTTTCACGCGTTGTGCCATGGTTGAATTCATGGCGGGGGATGATGATTGATTCAATGTCAAAAGATCTTGCTATTTCAATTGTTTCATCTGTGGATGAAGAATCGATCAACAATATTTTTGGTTTTAATGGGGAATGAAGAAGTGGAGGCAAGCAATGGGGTAAATGTTTAGCTGCTTGGAATGTGGGAATGAGAATGCCAATAGGATCATTAGTCATGAAAATTTTCCTTTGCCATAGGTGGCAAAACAAAGACGAGAGAGATTTGCTCTACCGGATTGACCACAGGTTTTGCCACTAAATCGTAATAATAGGCGCCCTCTTTTAAGAGATTGACTTCAGTCACCACAGCCACATGAAATCCGGGTGGAAAAATTCCATCCATTCCGGTGGTAACTAATAGATCGTTGACTTTAAGAATGGGAAGAGTTTCTCTCTCTTCATTCGACTCATCGACATTGCGCAAATTGCGGCTTGGACCTGTTACATCGGGAAAATCATAATTAAATCCCATCCCTTTTAAATAAACTTTCTGGCCAAGTTTTGCAGGATAAATGCTCCCTAAAAGTTTTCCTTTGGCTAGATGCCAGGTCTTTTGATGAGGTTGCAAATTTCTCTTAAATTTACGAAGAAGGTGGATAAGCCGGTTCTGCTCTTCACTTGATAAATCGCCATGTTTTCTTTCACTGATCTGCAGTAAGAGGTTCTCAATCAACTCTGAAAGCATGCTTTCTTGCTCGCCTCCTCTTGCTGCCCGGACAGAAGGGACCAAGCGATGGTCGGTGATGAGCCGCACTCTGGACTGGTGTTCTCCAACATAGTCGATAATCCCGACGATTGCTTTTCCGACAACTACTGGGCTATTGTTTGCGATGATGACTTGATTGACCATTTGATTGGAGGCATTGCCTACATTGATCCATAAAAAACTATTCCAGCTATCAAAAGAGCGGAAAATCACCCTTCCGGGGATAGCCTGCATTCTTTCTTTAAGGAGGTTCAAGGAATGTTCTAGATAATGCTGGTATTCTTGGGTTCCCAATAGCGCTGCTTGTTCGGGTAAAACATGGGCAATGTGAGCGATTTGATTTGAAATTGGGCGTTGTTCATTCATTAACCCTTGAAGATACGCATTTTCTATTTCTAACATTTTGTTATCGAGAAGCAATTTCTGCCTATCTTCCATTTCAGTAACATGTGTAAAGGGATCGGGTTTAGATGGATTAAAAATAAAATATTTAATCGCTAAAATTTTTTCCCAAAGAGGCGCCAGCAACGCCACTGAATGGCCTCTCATTTTATCGCTTGTATGACGTGATAAGCTCATTAGAGATAAAAAAGTGACAATAATGAAGAAGTAGGTAATAAAAAATTTTTTCTGCATAAATCCAAGTTGACATAATAATGGGGACGCCCACGAGAAACAAGATAAAATTTTGGCTCCTCCGGCAAATGAGTATATACTCGTTCTACTTCAAACGTAGAAATTTTTACAAGGAGGCGGCCTTATTTTGCATCAAGCGTAGCTGGTGCCGAAGCAGCACAACTTGGAATTTGTTGTGCGATGCAGGCAGATGCAAAA
>JANWJE010000011.1 GCA_025451995.1 Parachlamydiaceae bacterium
ACTCGTTCTACTTCAAACGTAGAAATTTTTACAAGGAGGCGGCCTTATTTTGCATCAAGCGTAGCTGGTGCCGAAGCAGCACAACTTGGAATTTGTTGTGCGATGCAGGCAGATACAAAAGAAGAGCCAAGCCGACGTAGTAAAATTTCTACGTTTGAAAGTAGAACGAGTATATGCAAAATTTACTCATCTGCCTATCGGAAAGGTTGCAAAAACAATTGCGATTTGGCATGCTATAGCGAAAGTTCCGCTTTTTGATGCAACGATTTTTGTCAGATTTTTGATTCTAAGCATTTTACAGTTCGCGTCATTGTGTTTATGAATTGCAAATATGCTTAGAATCAAAAAGATATAAAAAGTGGAACTTCCGCTATAGAAGCTGCTTGTTTAAATCTCACTTCCTCTATAAGTATGGAACAAATCTGCGGATATATTGAAAGAATCACTTTTCAAAATACCGAAAATGGCTATTCAGTCATTCAACTCAAATCCGAAAAACAAGATTTAATTACAGTGGTCGGCTGCATGCCCGGGATTCAACCGGGCGTCACGATTCGATGCTTTGGCCATTGGAAACAACATTTGATCCATGGAAGGCAGTTTGAATTAAAGCAATTCGATATCGAAGCCCCTGCCGATTTAATTGGGATACGTAAATATTTAGGTTCAGGTTTAATCAAAGGAATAGGCCCTAAATATGCGCAAAGGATCGTCGAAGAGTTTGGGATCGATACTCTTTCCATTATTGAACATTCTCCGGAAAAATTATTAAACATTCCTGGATTAGGTGGAAAAAAATTAGAAAAAATCAAGGAATGTTGGCAGAGCCAACGCTCTATTAGAGATGTCATGGTTTTCCTTCAATCTCATGAAGTCACTCCCGCTTTAGCGCAAAAGATTTTTAAAGCTTATGGCCAACAAAGCATTGCAAAAGTGCGAGAAAACCCTTTTTCCCTTGCCCGTGATATTTTTGGAATAGGTTTTAAGACAGCTGACCAACTTGCACAAAAAATGGGCATTCAAATAGATGCCCCTCAACGCATTGATGCAGGGATTGAATTTGTTCTTTCCCAGCTTTCAAACGATGGCCATGTGTGTTATCCCCTGGATGAATTTTTTATCGAAGGGGAAAAAATTTTAGAAGTTTCAAAAAATAAAATTGAGGAGAGAATTGAAGATCTCCATCAAGAAAATGTTATTTTTTTGAAAGAAATTTTTGAATGTGGAAAAAAAAGGAAGTTTATATGGTCAAAATCTCTCTATTTGGCCGAACAAGGAATCTCACGTGAATTAAGCCGCTTAAAAAAAGGGGAAAACACACTTCGAACAATTGATATTGAACGGGCGCTCGAATGGGTTCAAGTGCGTTTGAAAATTCAATTGGCGCAGCATCAAAAACAAGCCGTCTCCTCAGCGTTGTCTCATAAATTATTAATTATTACCGGAGGCCCCGGAACCGGCAAAAGCACGATAACACATGCCATTTTAAATATTACCAAAATGTTAACGGAGAAGATCATCCTTGCCGCTCCAACGGGAAGGGCAGCCAAACGGATGAGTGAAATTACCCAATTTTCAGCCTCAACGATTCATAGTTTATTGGAATTTGATTTTAAGAATGGGGGTTTCAAGAAAAACCGGGATAATCCAATCGATTGCGATCTCATCATCATCGATGAGGCTAGCATGATCGATACCTATTTGATGTATAGCCTTCTGAAAGCCATTCCCGATAATGCGAGAGTTGTTTTTGTTGGAGATATTAATCAGTTGCCAAGCGTTGGCCCAGGCAACGTTTTAAGAGACATGATTGGATCGTTAAGCATAAAAGTTGTCACTTTAACAGAAATATTTAGACAAGCAGAGGGCTCAGATATTATTCTCAATGCCCATCGGATCAATAAGGGAATTTTTCCCCAATTATATAATGGTAAAAATAGCGATTTTTTCTTTATAGAGTGTGAAGAAAACCAAGATGTTTTGAATACAATTGTAAAGCTTGTCTCGCAAAGATTGCCAAATCGCTATGGGTTTGATCCCTGCTCGGAGATACAAGTATTAGCACCAATGAAAAAAGGGATTATCGGGACTGAAAATCTGAATCAAACACTTCAGCAAATTTTAAATCCTAAAGAGGCTGCCTTGTTTCGATCGGGGTATAAATTTCAGGCGGGGGATAAAGTGATGCAGATTCGCAATGATTATAAAAGAGAAGTTTTTAATGGGGATATTGGATATATACAAGACATTGATAGCGATGAGCAACAAGTCATGGTACGTTATGATAATAGAGAAGTTCCTTATGATTATACCGATTTAGATGAACTCGTACTCGCCTATGCTATTTCTATTCATAAATTCCAAGGGAGTGAATGCCCATGCATTGTGATGCCTATCCATACAAGTCATTTTATGTTGCTTCATCGCAATCTTCTCTACACTGGAATTACAAGGGGAAAGAAATTAGTTGTTTTAGTAGGGACTAAAAAAGCCCTTGCCATAGCTGTAAAAAATGATGATGTTAAAAAACGCCATACAAGCTTACAACAAACCTTAATGGAATATATTTAATGGATAACCAATCACCAAATTATTTAAAAGTCATTAGAGCAAGCATTCTCGCAATCTTCATTGCTCTTTTATTATTTGTCGCCATTCAATTAACAGGGTTATACTACGAATATTCTCAACCAACCCAAATTCCAGGTTCAAAAGGACCCATCGAGCTCTATTCTAATCAAACACAGGATGACTTGGTCCACATCTTTCAACAAGCCATCGAAGGAGCTAAGGAATCCATTACATTAATCATTTATGCATTGACCGATCCACAAATTATTCAATCTTTGCAGTCAAAAAGCGAGTCGGGTGTACAAGTTTATATTGTTTGTGATGCCCGGGCCTCCCCTGGGATTTCTTATAGGTTGCCAAGAGCTGTCATTATCAAACGATTAGGCCAAGGCCTAACTCATCAAAAAATCGTCATTATCGACAACCGCTTGATTTTTTTAGGTTCCGCGAATTTAACGACAAGCTCGCTCAATTTGCATTCGAATTTAATCCTGAGCATAGACAATCCAAATCTTGCACAAGCTCTCACCAAAAGAGCTAAAAGCATGGATGAAGAGGGTGGGTATTCCCCTCTCTTACATAAAGAAACAACGGCATTGGATCAAAATCTTGAACTTTGGGTATTACCGGATGATTCCAATGCAGCAAAACGTATGATTGATCTCTTCAGAACAGCAAAAAAAACAATAAAAGTAGCAATGTTTACTTGGACTCGAGAAGATTTCTCAAAAGAATTGATTGAGGCAGCAAAAAGGGGTGTAAAAGTTGAAGCTGTCATGGATCGCTATTCGGGAAAAGGAGCGAGTGCAAAAACAGTGCGATACCTGAAACAAAATGGAATCGATATAAGATTAAGCACCGGTAATAAATTAATGCATCACAAGTTTGCTTATATCGATGAGACCATTTTAGTCAACGGGTCTGCAAATTGGACAAAAATGGCCTTTGAAGACAATGATGATTTTTTTATTGTTCTTTATCCATTATCAATAGAGCAACAAGACAAGATGAATCGTATTTGGAATGCCTTGATTAAGGGTTCTGAACCAATAGAAGCGTCGCAATGAAAATCGCTTTATTTGGTTATGGCAAAATGGGACGTCTTTTAGAAAAAGAGGCTCAAGCGAGGGGTCATGAAGTGATCGTTCGCTTTTCCAATAGTTTAGGAAGCCCCCTAGAGAGAAAAGAAGAAGTGAAGAAGGCAGACATCGCCATCGATTTTACTGAAGCATCATCGGTCATTTCCCATTTAGATCTATGCCTAAGTCTTGGTAAACCATTAGTTATTGGAACCACGGGCTGGGAAGATCAGCTTTCTGAAGCAAAATTGAAAGTTGCAGAAAAAGGGGGAAGCTGTCTATACTCTGCCAATTTTTCAATTGGGATACTTCTCTTTAAAAGAATGATATCTTTTGCAGCATCGCAAATTCAAATGTTTAAGGAATATGATGTGGCTGGCATTGAATATCACCACCGGCAAAAAAAGGACCAACCCTCCGGCACAGCAAAAGCGCTTAAGGAAGAAATCCTCCGCCAAATGCCCCATTTAGAAGATGTTTCTTTCTCAAGTGTCAGAATTGGGCACATGCCGGGAACTCATCTCATCCATTTTGATAGCAAAGAGGACACGATCACTCTTAAACATGAAGCGAGAAACAAAGAGGGATTTGCCAAAGGGGCCCTTCTTGCAGCCGAATGGCTTTTGCCAAAAAAAGGTTTTTTTACCATGGATCATTTGATGAAAGAGATACTATGAAAGGGCTTTATACAGCGATTATCACCCCCTTCAATCGGGATGGACAAATCGATGAAGAAGGTTTGCGTCAAAATTTACGCTACCAATTGACAAATGATGTGGATGGTATTGTTGTTTTAGGCGCGACCGGAGAAGCAGCGACTATCGATGATATTGAAAGAACACGACTCATTGAGATTACAGTTGAAGAAGCCGGCGGAAAAATAAAAATTTTCGTAGGGGCAGGAACCAATTCCACGGCATCGACAATTGAAGCAACAAGACAAGCAAAAACTATAGGGGCCGATGGAGCCCTCATTGTCACACCCTATTTTAACAAACCCACTCAAGAGGGAATTTTTCGCCATTTTTCAGCAATCGTCGATGCAGTCGAAGATTTTCCCATTTGTATTTATAATACAAAAGGAAGAACAGGTCAAAATATTGAAACTGAAACAATCCAACGGCTCACTCAACATCCCGAAATTATCGCAGTCAAAGAAGCCTCTGGCAATATTTCACAAATGAGTGATGTGATCAATGCCACACATGATCAACCGCAAGTTTATATTTTATCCGGCGATGATGAACTTACCCTACCTTTAATGGCTCTTGGCGGACATGGCGTCATTTCAGTAGCGAGCAACCTTTTACCAAAAGAGATGAAACAACTTGTAAAGGCTGCAGAAGAGGGTGATTTTGCCCTGGCAAGAGAATGGCATAGAAAACTTCTCCCCTTCTTTAAATCAAATTTTATTGAAACAAACCCGATTCCCATTAAAGCGGCGATGCAAGCATGCGGGATGGCCGCAGGCCCCTGTAGACTCCCCTTATGTGAATTATCTCCAAAAAATCTAAATGAAATATTAACAATCGTACACAAACTTCCTTGTTATACCACCATCTAGTTAAAATTTCTCATTTTGGCTGTGTCAAAGTCCCGGGGTTGAATCATTGCAAATGGGTCTATATTGATTTAATATTGATCCATTTGCAATGATTCAACCGCGGGAGCTTTCACGCAAGCCAAAATGAGAAATATTAACTAGATGGTGGTATATGGTCAGACGGAATACTCATGTCGCTAAAATTCATTCAAATTATCTCTTTCCGGAAATTATCAGAAGGAAACAGTTATTTTTAGAAAAGAACCCGGAAGCGAATCTCATCAGCTTAGGGATTGGCGACACGACTGAACCCCTCCCCTTATTTATCGCTCAATCGCTAGCTATTTCTGCCGAAGAACTAGCCACTGAAAAAGGATATACAGGCTATGGTCCGGAAGAAGGCTATTTAGAACTCAGAAAAGAAATCAGCTCAAAACTCTATCATGGGCATTTTGAAGCTAATGAAATTTTTATTTCTGATGGCACAAATTCCGATATTGGAAGGCTTCAAATTCTTTTTGGGCCGGAGGCCAGTCTAACCGTCCAAGACCCCACCTACCCCGTGTATGTCGATACCGGCGTCATTTTGGGGCAATCGTCTTTTTTTGACCCTGCAACAAAAAAATATGGTAAAGTCACCTATCTCCCCTGCTCTCCATCCAACTTTTTTTTTCCTGAGCTTGATGCCTCCCGTCGGACCGATCTCATCTATTTTTGTTCACCAAATAATCCTACAGGTGCTGTAGCAACGCATGAACAATTAGAAAAACTGGTCCACTTTGCCAAGAAGAATCGCTCGATCATCATTTTTGATACAGCTTACGCTTCTTTTATACAAGACCCCAAACTCCCCCGTTCCATTTATGAAATCCCCGGGGCAAAAGAAGTCGCTATTGAACTCGGTTCTTTTTCAAAAATGGCCGGCTTTACAGGTGTGCGGCTTGCCTGGAGCATCGTCCCGCAAGAATTACAATTTGATGAAGGGCATAGCGTGAATAAAGATTGGAATAGAGTACATGCCACCTTCTTCAATGGCGCATCCAACATCTCACAAAAAGGGGGCCTCGCTGTTTTGCGCCCTGAAGGGGAGAAATGCATTAAACATCTGATCGATTACTACATGGGAAATGCCCACATTTTACGCAATCTTTTAATAGATCTGAACCTGGAAGTGCATGGAGGCCTCAATGCCCCCTATCTTTGGGTCAATATCCCCCATCTCACCTCCTGGGAAGCTTTCGACTTCCTCCTAACAGAGGGGCATATTGTATGTGCTCCCGGAAGCGGATTTGGCCCTGCGGGCGAAGGGTTCATTCGCCTAAGCGCTTTCGGTAAACGGCAAACAATCGAAGAGGCGGCAAGTCGTCTCGCCAGCCTGTCCTCGATCTTGCAGCACAGCGAGTTTAATTGGGGGTGATTCTTGACCGGCTCGATTAACGGATTTCAAAATCAAGCGCTTTTTTTTGGTTACATGGCGTAACTTATACTTCAATTTATCTTTACTTGGAATCTCAGCAAGCAGAGTGTTTTTTTCATCATAGATGCGATAAGAGGCAATTGACTTCTTTCCAAACTTTGGAGGTTCCCAAGTCAGAATCTTTTTATCTTTATCCACTTGAACATGGGTTGGAGAACCGACCAAATTTACACTAAAGATAGAAATAGTGCCTGACGCTTGGTTGCTTGTTGCTAAATACACATATTCTTGTCGATTGAATGTAATCAATGGGGAATAGGATAGATTCAAAGGTCTATCGCCTACAGCAAAAGGGCTGCCCTTAATTAGAGATAACATGCCAAAAGAACGGTCGCCAATATCCACATGATAGACAAAAACACCATTGCCTTCTCCTTTTATATCGTAAGCAGAGATTGCCAGATCTAAGTCCTTTTTAGCGGTCAGCAAAGGGGAAAAAGCAACATCTGAAAAAGTTACCCTTTCTTCATTAAGTGTTGTTTTAAGGGTTAAAGGACGATAATTATTATCGACAGTAAATAAATCAATTCTCGATTGATTGTTTAGAGAACTGGTCATTGCAGCAAACGCCCTTTTATCTCCATCTGAAGCAAAGGCTATTGCAATGGGATTCCCATTTTCACTTTTAGAAATAAGAATGCTTTGAGAGGGCTTGTTAGGGACAATGACCTCATTTGTTTTTATGTTAAAAGGAAAAATAAGAGCTTGAACATCGCCAGCTCTAGTTGATGCATCAGGTAAAAAACCTACAACTCCGGCATAAAAAGCCCGTTCTCCCCTTCCATTTGTCACAACCGGTGAAAATGCCAAAGAATGAATCCCTAAGGAATGTACTCCTGAATCTGTGTCAAAACTATTTAACAGTAAAAATTCACCACTTTGCAAATCAACCGAATAAAAATTAACGGTTTTGGCATTTGAGACCGCCGCAAACAATTGTTGCGCCCCTCCGAGGATGATTGAAGAAAATGCAACATTAAAGGCATTCTGAAATTCATAAATCTTAAGAGGGGTGAATAAACCGGTATTAAGATCAACTCTATAAACAACAAAACCGGGAAGAATCGTCGAAGCTGCAAATACTACATTTGGAGAATTCGGCAATATCGGTGAAAAGGTGATACCTACCGGAAGGTTAAAAGTCGCATAGGGACTTTCAGATGTATTCGTTAATTCTCCTGTTACAGGGCTAACTTGAAACTCAAAGATTTCATTCTGTGCAAATGATAAATTTGCCAAATATAAACCTGATTCGTCTGTCAGTTGTGTTGAGGTTGGAGAAAATGCAAGTCCAAGGGGTGATTGACCTGTGATATAGGGACTTCCGATGACCTTAATCAAGCTTCCTTGCTCTGCCCCACTCAGAGCATGAATGACTCCGGGAAATAAGAAAATACATAAAAGCAAACTTACAATTTTAAATCGATTTCTTTCCAAACCTACCTCTCATTTGTTAAAGACATAACATTTTTTTTAAAAAAAACATATTTTTTTATACACTAAAGCGGAAGTTCCACTTTTTGATGCAACGATTTTTGTTAGATTTTTGATTCTAAGCATTTTGCATTTGCGCAGTTGTGTGTGTAGACACTAAAAGCAAATAGCAAAGATGCTTAGAATCAAAAAGATA
>JANWJE010000012.1 GCA_025451995.1 Parachlamydiaceae bacterium
AAGAGGCATTGTATTGATTTAATACTATGCCTCTTGCGATCTCTCAACCGCGGGAGCTTTCAAGCTAGCCCAAAAGTCCAATATTCAACTGGAAGCAGTATATATGAAAAAAAAAGTATTAGTCATTAACGACAGTCGAAGTCTTAGCGAGATCATTCAATTTTATTTGGAAATGAAAAATTATGATGTAGCGATCGCTCCCGATGGTTATCAAGGAGTAGAAAAAGCTAAAGAATTTCTCCCCGATATTATTTTATTGGATGTCATCATGCCGGGGATTGATGGCTTTGAAGTCTGTAGGCGACTGAAGCAAGAGCCTATCACTCAAGAAGTTCCAATTCTTTTTCTTTCATCGCTAACTAATAGCGAGGATAAAATTAAAGGTTTGGAGATCGGAGCAGTCGATTTTATTAGTAACACAGCGGATCAACCGGAACTTTTAGCAAGAATTGGAACACATTTAAAAATTCGAGAACTTACTCAAAAATTAAAAAATTCAAATCAGGAACTAAGAACTAAGCAAAAAGCTTTGAGTGATGACTTATACGCAGCTGCTCATATTCAAAAAAGTTTATTGCCGCCAGATCTGATCCATCTTCCCAACCACATTAAAATCGCATGGTTCTGTCAATCAAGTGAACTTGTAGGGGGCGATATTTGCTGCTTTCTGCCATTAAACGATGAAAATTTAATCGCCTATATTTTAGATGTAAGCGGCCATGGAGTTCCATCAGCAATGGTAACTGTTTCGGTCACTCAATATTTAAATCAATTATTAATGATGAATCAAAACATCACTCCAAAAGAGGCATTAGCTAAACTTAACAAAGAATATCCTTATGAAAAATTTAATATGTTTTCCACAATCTTTTATTTAAAAATGAATATGAAAACGGGACATCTTCTCTATTGCAATGCAGGACACCCACCCGGGATCATTCTTTCAAAGGATCATGAATATAAATTATTGGATAGCACCGGACCCATGATTGGAATCGATCAATCGTCCTCTTTTGAAGAAATGGAAGAAAAAATAATGCCTGGAGAAAAAATCATTCTTTTTACTGATGGAATTACAGAATATAGAAATGAAATCGGAGAATTTTATCAATCGGAAAGGTTATATTCTTTATTAGAAAAATTTAAGAATGAACCTATTCAAACAATTATACAATCTGTTATCCAATCGGTAAAGGAATTCGGTAAAGGCTATCCTCCTAGAGATGATATAAGTATTATGGGGATAGAATTTAAAACTCACCTTACGCACCAAGAGGAGCATTTGGGCTGAAGCGAAAGCTCCTCTTGATGCTTAAAAAATTTAACTGAGAAAAAATATGCAATTAGAAATAAAAGAAATAGATCACATTCTATTTATAAAACCGCTTGAAAAAAGCATTGAAACATTTAATAGCAGAGAGTTTAAAACACAAATATTTGATTTGATTCATCAGCAGCATGATTTAATCATTTTAAATCTTTCGAATGTTGAGTTCATTGATAGTAATGGGCTTGGCTGCTTGGTCTCCATATTGAAACTTTTGACAAGCCATCAAGGGCGGATTCTCGCTTGCAATGCTCAAGATCCGGTAAAAAGAATTTTCAACCTAACAAGACTCAATCAAGTCCTCCCCCTTTTCCAAAACGAAGAAGAAGCAACGACATTTTTGCAGGATACAATGAAAACAATTTCAAAAGAACAATGATATGTTTCTTAGTATAAAAATAGAAAGTCAACTTTCAGTCCTTCCATTGGTAAGAGCAATGATTCGCAATATTTGCCTGCATCATGCTTTAGCTGATGAAAAAGATATTGAAGATATTGAGCTTTCTGTTCATGAAGCTTTAAGCAATGTCATTTGCCATGCATATAACAGTGAACCAAATCATTCTATTGATATCATTTTTGAGTCACAAACTGAAAATATTTCGATACATATAAAAGATAATGGCGCGAAAAGCTTTACGAACATCTCTTGCAAAGATACATTGGAATATAATATTTTTGATATCGAAAATATACCGGAACAGGGGCGCGGGGTATTTTTAATTTTAAAAATGATGGATGAAGTTAATTTTACAACAAACGGAGAAGAAAATATTTTAATTTTACGAAAAAAATTTCATCAACATGCATGAACCTCAATGACTTTAAGTGTTGCACAAAGACAAAACATTGTTTTCAGTGGATTGATTCTTTTATCTTTTGCCGCCGGAATTTTTTGCTATCAATTTTTTGAAAGAAAATGGGTCATTTACAGAGATGCTGAAAAGGCTTACTTTCACCATGATTATCCTAGCGCCGTTACACTCTATAAACGCTCTTTTGATGAAGGGTTGAAAACACCTTCAGCTTTTTCTCATTTAGCGGCTTCCTATGTATCTATAGGTAATTTTCAGGAAGGAATCAAATGGTATAAATCTTACTTAGAAATCTATCCCGATGATATCGAAGCGCGTCAAGCTTATGCCGATGTGCTAAAATGGAATGGAAATTTCAAAGAAGCTCAAGAACAATATCAAACAATCTTAGAATTTCATGAAAAAAATACTCCTTAGCGCATGTCTCATGATTCTTTTATTGGCAATTTCTTACAATTTCTGGTTGACGAAAAAAAAATCAGAGCATGAAACTAAACTTAAAGAGATTGAATCAAAGGCAGCCATTGAGCATGCTCGGCTTGAAAGCTATCTTCAGCATTATGAAACTGCCGAAATCGAATATCGAAAGTTCTTGTCTCAAAACCCCGATTCAACTGAGGCAAAAAAAGAACTAGCAAAAATCCTCTCTTGGGAAAAAAAATACGATGAGTCAATAACCCTCTACCGAGATCTCTTATCAAAAGATCCAAATAACATTCAAATCCGAAGGGAATATGCTAGGGTCTTAATATGGGTGGGAAAAAATGAAGAAGCGGCCGAACAATTAGAAAAAACATTAAAATGACTAAAACACAGAAGATGTCTCCTTTTTCATTTGCTCTTATTTTTTTTCTTACTTTTTTTTTCATCCTTCTTTATTTAATTGCTCGGATTTTCTTATATCTCCTTACGGATTATTTGTGGTATGAGCGAATTCTTGGCACCTTTTTGTTATTAGCAGAAAGTTTTATCCTTATCCATACCCTTGGCTATTTTCTCAATTTATATATAGTTAGAAAAAAAACCTTTGAAGTCACTGAATTCAAGGAACCAATTCTTGAAAGTTATCCCCACATTGCGATCGTTGTCGCATCCTATAAAGAACCCATTGATGTTTTAAAAGATACATTGACTTGTTTTTACAACATTTCTTACCCCAATAAAAATCTCTATTTTTTAGATGATACCCGTTACGATTTGCCTTGGGACACTGAAGAAAATAAAATGAAATATAAAAAAGAAATTGAAGAACTTTGCCTTTGGCTAGAAATTAATTTATTTCGGGCAAATTGGCATGGTGCCAAAGCGGGAATGATCAATGATTTTCTTCAGTTCTTAAATGGAAACATACGATCGGACTTTCAATTCTATCCCTATCAAAAAAATTTAGTCCAAGAAAAAGAAAAATATTTAATTATTTTTGATGCAGATATGAATGCTGTTCCCGATTTTGCTGAAGAGTTGGTTTCGATAATGGAAAACAATCCAAAAATTGCATTTGTGCAAACACCGCAATATTATACCAATTTTGAAACAAATAGAGTGGCTCGAGCAGCAGGGATTCAGCAAGCGATTTTTTATGAATATATTTGTGAGGGTAAAAGTTTAAAAAATGCGATGTTTTGCTGCGGAACGAATGTACTATTCAGAATTGAGTCCTTAATGGATGTGGGTGGAATGGATGAGCGCTCAGTCACAGAAGATTTTGCCACATCATTAAAGCTCCATCTCAAAGGGTGGCAGTCTGTCTATGTTAACAAAGTTTTGGCATTTGGTATGGGCCCGGAAGATCTCGGCGCATTCTATAAGCAACAATTCCGTTGGGCAACAGGGACGATAGGAGTGCTTAGACTATTAATTAGAAAGTTACCACTCATTTTAAAAAAATTCACAATTGGTCAATTATGGGAATATTTTCTTTCGAGCACTCATTATTTAATAGGGGTGGCTTTTTTGATCTTAATTATTTCACCCATTGCCTATTTGCTCCTTAATATTCCAAGTTATTTTGTCAGTCCTTCAATCTACTTATTAACTTATACACCCTATTTTGCCGTTTCGTCATGTATGTTTTTTTGGACAATTATGGAAAGAAGATATCCTTTTTTGGATCTAATTTCTGCTTTGATGATTAATATTTCTTCTTTTCCGATTTTTATGAAAGCTTCTTTTTTTGGTTTATTAGGAATAGAAACCAGCTTTGGGATCACTCCAAAAAAAGGAATAAATATCCTGCCTCTTTCTGCATTTTATCTCCAAATTAGTTTAATTTTAACAAGCGTATTTGCCATTAGTTGGGGATTTATGAGGCTGTATTATGAAAGAGAGCCTTTTTACGCCATAGCGACCAATATTTTTTGGTGCCTATTTAATTGCGTCTCTTTAAGTTTTTTCCTCTATTTCAATCATTCTGTCGAAGAAAAAAAGTAAATAAGGTCAACACAAAAAAGTGATGCGATAAAAAAAAGAACATGATATGGCATTCCTTTATGTTCATTTACTTAAAGAAAGCTAGTTACGCAAGAGGTCTATTTCCTCACTCTCTCTGGTTGATCTTTCTTTCAATGCTTGCTTGCTGCCAACAGATGGATGAGACAAAAACAACACCACTTTTGAGCTGGGGGATAGGCATGGAAGGATTTCCCCTTTCTATAGAAAATTTAAACCAAGCGACCAATGAAATAGGCATTTCTCCCCAAATCATTCAATTTTATATGCAATGGGAAGAAAAAGGCTCAAACGATCTTCTGACTACGCTAAAGTCAATTGCAAACAAAGGCATGGTCCCCTGCATGACATGGGAACCGATGATCGTTAAAGAACAAAAAGAGACGATGATCCTCTTTGAAGAAATTACAAGTGGAAAACACGATTCATACCTTCATTCAATCGCAAAACAAGTGATTCAATGGGGTCGCCCTTTAATCATCCGTTTTGCCCATGAAATGAATCTCAATCGCTACCATTGGGGAGGAACAGCAAAGCAATTTAATGAACAAACGCCTAAAAGATATATTGAAGTCTATCGTTACATTGTCGATTTTTTCAGAAAACAAGGGACAAACCAATTGATGTGGGCTTTTTGTCCAAATGTTGACTCTGTCCCCAATGAACCTTGGAATCAGGCAAGTCTTTATTACCCTGGAGATAGTTACGTCGATATTTTGGGGATGGATGGATATAATTGGGATATCGATGTGAATATCGCTAAAGCAAAAAAGCAATCGTGGACGAAACCCAATCTTTCCTTTGAAAATCTTTTTAGTCCTTTGCACCAAGAACTTTTAAAGGTTGCACCCACCAAGCCTTTAATGGTATTTGAAACAGCGACTGTCGATAGAAGCGGGCAAGGAAAGGCGCAGTGGATTAAAGAAGCTTTTGAAACGGCCAAAAAATGGCATCTTTTAGCGCTCATTTGGTTTCAGGTTAACAAGGAAGATGATTGGAGGATCAACGCCAGAGACGATAAAGAATATATCGAGATCATTGAATCAGCAACCAACTCCCTTGAAAATTGGATGGAGTTAAAAAAAAATGAAAAAAAAGATGGTTTATGAATAAAAAAAAAGTATTGATTATTGAAGCCCATAGCGATGACTCTTGTATAAGCATCGGTGGGTTTCTAGAAAGATTTAAACATGAATATGAGTATCATTTTTTCTTAACAGCGGTCTCCAGTGTTAAATTGTATCATACCGGCTTGGTTTCAAAGGAAGAGAGAATTAAAGAATATGAAAATTTTATCAGCGCTTTTAATGGAGTTTGGCATCGCACTGACCAGGCTCCCTTTGATTTTGATTCCAAATTAGACAGAGTTGCCAGAAGAGATATTGTTACAGCTGTAGAACAAGTGATCGGTGAAGTAGAACCAAATATTTTAATTTGCCAAGGACCTTCTTTTCATCATGATCACACAATTGTTTATGAAGCGACAATTGCTGCAACTCGCCCAACTGCTAGATTCTGTCCGGCTGAAATATATATCATGGAAAATCCCACTTATGTCCATTCTATTGGTCCTTCAACTGATTTTAAGCCGGATTTTTACTGTCAACTTTCTGATAAAGAAATTGAACAAAAACTTAACTATTTTCAAGAATGTTTTCCAAGTCAAGTCAGAAACGGTAAAAGAAACAATCTCTCTTTAGAAGGAATCCGCAGTTTGGCTAGATATAGGGGGATTGAAGCTGGGTGTGAATATGCAGAGGCATTAAGAACTTATATTCGCATTATATGATGCTCTTCATATAAATAAGCACGATTTGATTATAGTTAAAATAGAGTCTCTTTTCTAAATTTTTAATGGCTAGGAGATAAACGATATATCTATAATTCATATAATCGGTTGTGTATTTTTCAGGTTGATTGAGGATGTTCACAATGTCTTGACCTGTCGCTTTTGATGTAAATGCGATAAGAAAAAGATCCAGACTGATTTCAGATTCCATCGTTTCTCTTAAGTCTTCAAGATTCAAATAAATGGAGATATCGTCCATGACTTGGATGCGATCCTTCAATAAGCCATAAAGAATTGTCAAAAGCTTGATATTTTCTTGAACCCTTTTCATGACATCGGTAAAGATAAAATCTTTTAATGTTTGATATTCTTCAGGGGAATGCTTAAGAATGCGCGAAAAGTAGGGAGCAAAGTGATTTAAATACACTAATAAACTTTGTTTTAGAATCATCGAATCTTTAAGCAAATGGAACAAAACCTCAATCAGGTGATTTTTCGCCTGAATCGTTTGAATGAATATTTCTAAAGGCTTGCTATATTTAAAAAGGGCTGAAAATTTATCGTTGAACGCAACCGTATAGTGAAATTCCTGAGCGGCTTCTTCTTCCTTAATAGATTGTATCTTTCCTGAAACATTATTTTTTATTTCATAACCGGCTGTGAAGCTAAGGGGAAGGTAGAGATCAACTTCTTCGTCTAAAGTCAATGGGGTGTGATTAACCATCCATTTAAAAATGGAAATATTGGCCTTTTCTTCGTTGATATCCATTAACAAATATTCAAAAGGATCGCCTCCTTTTCTTGTGCCAATAAAAGGAAATCTTAAAGCTCCTAAAAGGAGGGATGTTTTTTCCATACCAAAATATTCCTTATCTGTTGCAAAAATAACAAAACAAGAATAAAGATTGTCATCGACAATTCTTTGATTTAACCCAAAGTTCGGATTGATTACTTTATGAAAGTTAAAAGATTAAAAATCATTATTTTTTTCTCCCTTCTTTGTTCTATTTTATTTGGTGAAGAGAACTCTGCAAGGGGACCTGAAGAAAAGGTTACATTAAAACCAGATGAAATCTCCGATTGGGAAGCCAGGTTAGAGCTTGCAAGGGTCTTAAGTTATACCAAAAGATACGATGAATCGTTAAAAGAATACCAAAAACTTTTAGAGTCAAAGCCAAACTCTGTGATCGCACGTCGAGAGATGGCTGCCGTGTTATTTTATGCCGGAAAAGAGGAAGAAGCTGAACATGAGATTTTGCTTATTCCTGAAAAAGATAGGGATGATCAAACGTGGCTCGTGCTCGCCGATATCTATGTAAAAGAAAAAAAATATCTTGGGGCTAAAGAAATTTTAAATCATTATTTAAATAATCATCCCAATGATGATAATGCCAGGCTGAAGCTGGCACTGCTCTTTTCATGGAATAAGGATTATCAAGAATCAACGAGACAATTTGAAATTATTTTACACCATCGACCAGACGATATTCAAGTGCGAAGGCTTTACGCAAGGGTATTAACCTGGATGGGCAACCAAGAAGCTGCTATAGAAGAATGGAAAAAAACACTTTAGTCTTTCTTTTATGCCAAACGGGCATATCATTTTCTCTATTTGCTCTACCCGAAGGACAAGCGCATTCCAATGTAAACCTAGAAACGGCAGTTCAGGGCGATAATAGGTTAAAGACGATTGTCCCATTAGAGGAACAAATCGATGAGGACCACGCTCGCTTGGAGCTGGCCAAGCTCCTCTCTTATAACGATCAGCATTTAAATGAATCTTTAGAAAATTACTTTATCTTGCTAAACAAATTCCCCCATGAAATCGAATTTCAGCTCGCAATTGGGAAAATTTTTATTAGAAAAAAAGAATTCAAAAAAGCCCTATCTATCCTTTACCAGGCAATCCAAGACCATCCCCTTGACCCTGATCTATTATTAGAAGCTTCAAGGGCAGAAAGAGGACTTGGCCATGCAGAAAAGAGCGAAAAGCTAATTCTTAAGGCGATCAATGTATTGCCTTCAACTGCCGTTTCTAGGTTCAATACAAAACTTCCCTTTCTCTTAGATTATGCTGAAACACTTATGCTGATCGGCAGCTTCTACCAGGCTGAAGATATTTATAAGGAAGCAATAGAACATCAGGATAGTCAAGATCTATCCATGAAATTAGCTTGGGCCTATGTCAGTTCAGGGCGATATAGCGAAGCAGAGGGAATCTATCGCAAGTTGTTGTGGCAACACCCAAATAGTGCTTCGACAATTGAAGCGCTTGCTAATTTAAAAATCATTCAAAAAGACTTTTGTCTGGCCTTAGAGTGGGTTGAACAGCTCCTGAGCCTCTATCCTTACAAACCTTCTTACAACTTGTTAAGAGGACAAATTCTCTTTAAAAATGAAGATTACTTAGAAGCAGTTGAGCAACTTCAGTTTATCCTAGAAACGACAGTTTCTAGGTTTATTATCGAGAATAAAGATGCGGCTTTTCAAGCCCTGATTCTTTTGGGACGGACCTATAAGAAGCTTGGCGATGAAAGCGCTGCTTCAGAAGCTTTTCAACAAGCTTATGCAATGAATCTTCAATCGGTTCCTCAATCGATCGAACTGCAATTTTATTTAGCAGGAGAGGAAGTAAATTGCAGTGAGTTCCTCAATAGAATCATTGCAGAAGCAACACAACCCGAGAATTTGCAAGCTTGGTCAACTGTTTTCTCTGAAAACGGAATGGGCGGCATTGTTGAATTTCACGAGAAAGCTCTCATTCTTGATCCAGACTATTACCCGGCTCAAATTTCTTTGGGGGATGCCCTTTCTTCCCAATATCGCTACGATGAAGCAGTCGATCAATATTTAAGCCTGCTCAAACAATTTCCAAACGCCAGCAAGCTTCTGATGTCAATTGCCCGGGTCTATTCTTGGTCTAAGGAATATCGCTGCTCTTTTGAGTGGTATGATACCCTGATTGAATTAAACCCTGTAGACCCCGTCCCCCGTATCGAAAAAGCAAGGGTGGCCTATTGGGGATATTATTTTGATTTATCGATGGCAACCTACCAGACATTGCTGCGTCCCCCAGTCGACCAGCTTTTATATGACTCCTTAAAAGAATCTGAAAATCCCTTTATATGCGCTGGTTTGGAATTGATGACAGAAGCATTGGCCTGCGGTTCAATCTATTCCGGCTATGAAGCTTTTGCGCAGTTTTTCCAGCAAAATATGTGTGAGTTCAATTCTTGGGAAAAACATAAAATCGAATGGACATTGATCGAATTTTTGTCTGACTATCTCATTCAAAAAGGAGTATTTTTAGAAAAAGAAGCCAAGCGTTTAGATTGGAAAAATAATTATTTTCACGCTTTGCCTATCTATCGATCGTTAGCTGATTTTAGCCCAGGAAATGAAGAGGGACTTTATTCTTATGCTCAAGATTTTTGCAGCCTTGGCCTTTGCCGCTGTTCCAGGGCAATGTATGATCGTATTCTAAATATCGATCCCAACCACAACTTGGTCAAAATGGCCCTTCAGAGAAATTTGATGAAAGAGAATTGGTTGTTGCAAAGCAACTATACGTATTGGAAAGAGCGTGGCTTAGGGCAATTTTCACAATCCCAAATTGCCAGGCATCGATTTGATCAGATCGCGCAATGGTCCCCTGCCTGCAATTTCCATCTCCGCTTTATTCAGAATGAATACCTTGAAAGGCCTTTCATCACACATGGCGGGATGTACCGAGCGGAAGGACAAACGCTTGAAGTGGATAAACAAATCAATCCCTACATTAAAGGGGCGGCAAGCGCGACTTATAAAACCTATTTTAACCGATTTCCTTCAAGATACACCGGATTTGCTAACCTTTGGTTTAATTGTTATGACTATTTTAATTTAGGGATTGGCTACGAAAGGCAAAATGAAATTTATAATTATTTTTCCCTTAAAGAAGCCATCCAGTCGAAAAATTATTGGGCTTCAATCACATCCAATCTCACACACTATTGGAATATGGGGATGACCTATTGGCATAGCGATTATAATGATAAAAACACCATGAAACATATCGAAGTGTTAACTTCCTATACATTTACAGACGATCCCAATGTTTTTAAAATCATCTTACAGGGAAGTTATCGCAATACAACTCATCTGACAAAAATAATCACCAATCCATCGGGTCAAATCACCAATGTCATTCACCCCTATTGGACTCCACAAGATTACTATTCAAACAGCATCACGTTGGAATACCGGCATAATTTTGCCTTTTTTAATTACTGCGAGGGGCCTAGTCATTATCTCGATCTCCAACTCACAGGAGAGGAAGATACAGCCCGCAATCCCTCATTACAACTCACATTTGAATGGCGGCGCGATTTCTTTTGCCATTGGGGATTTTCGGTCAAAGGGATGATCCATCAATCGCGCCTATGGAATGCGGAAGGGGCCTGGGTCAATGCTTATTACCAATTTTAGTCGATTGATCGGTTATTTTAAGCTCTTTGAATAAGCGTCGCAAACGGCTAACTTTTGGAATACATTGAAGGCTTGCGCGACAATGAAGAATATTTTTAATTTATTGCCGATTAATCCCCTCTTCTCTACCTCACTTATTCCAATATATGTAACTCCAATGTTAATGCTTATTTGGCTAAACATGCTCATTCTTGGATAATCTTTAAATACATTAGCCACAAAATTGATCAACGCAGCTTCAGCCGCTCCCCATACAGCATAAGCGATGGCCACTTGCTTAACAGGCAAATCGGCCAGTTTAGCATATACAGCACCTCCTAAAGCATTAAAAAAAGCATTGGGCGGTATAGATAGAAGACCTGCAACAACTCCGTTAAATGTATTAGTAATGATTGACATACTCACTCCTTTTATGAACATTTTAAAATAAATATTTTAACAATAACAATAATTAAATAATGGAAATTATTATTCATAAATCCTCTTTTTTCAAGCCCTTTAATCTCATAGTAAGTGAAAGCAGCAATGAGAGATAATAAGATACACCGGATTTACTAACCTTTGGTTTAATTGTTTAATTTAGGGATTGGCTACGAAAGGCAAAATGAAATTTATAATTATTTTTCCCTTAAAGAAGCCATCCAGTCGAAAAATTATTGGGTTTCAATCACATCCAATCTCACACACTATTGGAATATGGGGATGACCTACTCCAACTCACAGGAGAGGAAGATACAGCCCGAAATCCCTCATTACAACTCACATTTGAATGGCGGCGCGATTTCTTTTGCCATTGGGGATTTTCGGTCAAAGGGATGATCCATCAATCGCGCCTATGGAATGCGGAGGGGGCCTGGGTCAATGCTTATTACCAATTTTAGTCGATTGATCGGTTATTTTAAGCTCTTTGAATAAGCGTCGCACACGGCCAACTTTTGGAATACATTGAGGGCTTGCAAGACAATGAGAAATATTTTTAATTTATTGCCGATTAATCCCCTCTTCTCTATCTCACTTATTCCAATATATGTAGATCCAATGGTAATGCTTATTTGGCTAAACATGCTCATTCTTGGATAATCTTTAAATACATTAGCCACAAAATTGAGCAACGCAGCTTCAGCCGCTGCCCATACAGCATAAGCGATGGCCACTTGCTTAACAGGTAAATCGGCCAGTTTAGCATATACAATACCTCCTAAAGCAGTAGGAAGAGCATTGGGCGGTATAGATTGAAGACCTGCAACAACTCCATCAAATGTATTAGTAATGATTGACATACTCACTCCTTTTATGAACATTTTAAAATAACTATTGTAACAATAACAATAATTAAATGAAATAAAAATCTTTAAATTATATAGATTAAATTATTAAATCATTTAAAATTTCATCATATGCATGGCTCATCGCGCAAATGAGTACCCAGCTTTAATAAATTAACAGACTTATCTCGGTTAGGTACTCGTTTGCGCGATGAGCTGTAAAACATTCTATTATTCTTTTTTAATTACTTATTAAAATCAAATTGATTGAGACGAGCAATAAAAGCACTCAGTTGAATAGCAATGATTAAATAACGGAAATTGTTATTCATAAATCCTCTTTTTTCAATCTCTTTAATCCCGTAGTAAGTGAAAGCAGCAAAGAGAGATACTTTAGTCAGCAATTTTACTGCATTTTTGCTTTTTGAATCATAGGGTGACATCTTGCCCAATATACTTTCACTCAACGTCATTAATGCATTGTAGGCTACTGCCCAAATGGCAAAAGCTTCTGTGGTTTTTTGTAGAGGCATATTTGCAAATCTAGCAAAAACATATCCACAAAAAGCAGCATTTACACCAACTTGCGGAGCGGCCACAGCGGTATCTATCATTCCATCCAATGTATTAAATATAATATTCATTTCAACCTCTTTTCTTTGTTAATATAAAAGGAATATTCTAATTATAAACATCTTTTTATTAAAGTTAATTTTTAATACAGAACCTTTTATTGCAGTATATACTCGTTCCAGTTGAAAGCTGGAATTTTGCGGCGTCGGTTTTGACAAATTTTGATCTTAATCTCGATCTTGATCTTAATCTTGCCTTTCTTCAAATCCACAGTATTCGAGACTCTTGTTAGAGGTTAAGTGTTTTTGTGATTGAAATGGGACATAAGTGTGTGAGGAAGAAAGATCAAGATTAAGATTAAGAAGATCTGCTTCGCCTGATTCACATTCAGGGCTCATGAAAGCAGTATAGCTTAGGTGACAAACTTGACGAATGTTATTTTTCGGTTGGGACTGTTTTCAATCGACTCGAAGTAAGCATTCAATTCCCCTATTGTCTCATCTTTTAAGGTGACAGCGATATTTGGGAACAATGACAAAAGACTCTCCCCTTCTACACTGGCTGCACCCGCTTGTGAAACTGCTATGATCCAATCATATGTTTCACCCAATGTATCAACCAAATGTTTAAAAGCATCTGAAGCAATCATTTCGTTAGCAAAAAAGGTTTCGCCTCCGGCAGCAATAAAATCGCCGTAGTCACCTTTTTGGATAGGGGGCAATTTTATTTCTCCTTTTAAATATTGCAAAAGCCCCGGGCTCTTTTCATAGCTATGATGAAAGTTAATATCTAAAATCACCACACGCCGCCCCCGTTTATTAAATAATTCTGCAAGCAGCGGTGCATAATGAGGGCCGTCCCCCTCCAATAAGAGCAACAGCTTTTTTCCGTTCACTTCAGCAGCTTTCTCAAATGTGAGTTGCAAGCGTCTTAATGTTTCTAGATTTCCTCCTGAGATATTTTTTCCATCAAAGCTAATAGGAAGTGATAAATTGCCGGAAAAATGACATTTTTTTTGTTCAAGCAAAGAACCCGAAGCGGGTAACCCACGATTGAATGTAGAGGCAAGAGCTTGACATGATCCAATAAAACCCCCTAAAACAAAACCCAAAAAAGTCAGCATAAAAAGTTTTGGGTTGACAGGATGAACCGGCGAGAGCGCTAAATCGACAGGGGTGGATTGGAGAATTTCTAGATTATGAGAAATATTTTTCGTTTCTACCAATCGAGCGATTTCTTCAACAATCAGGTGATTGGTCGTCACTTCCTGAGTTAATAACTGCTCGGAGACCCATTTTTGAGGGAGCTGCGCCATTTCAGCGTGAATATTTTCTAAATGTCTTTTTATGAGGTCGCGCTCCTGATGCAGGTTATATAACCTTGTTTGTAGATAGTCTTGAAGATTTTTTTCTAAAAGGGATATTCTCTGGTGAATGAGTTCTAAACTCACATTTTGCAAGGCAAAAATTTTCTCATCGAGCAGCTGCTTATTGAGCTGCATGAGTTGCACCATTTGCTGCAAATGGAGAGTTAGAAATGTTCTCTCTAAATTTAATTCATCTCGAATACGATCTTGTTCTCTTATACTTTGATTAGTTTGATCGCGTAAATTTAAAACGAGCTGACTTGCCTTGTGAATAATTTCACTGCTAATAGGATCGGTCAACCCAGCGCTCAGAGAGGTGATTTCAAAATTTGGGTCATCGATTTGATGGATAAAAAAGGAATTTTGTCGAATATTGCTCTCAATTTGAATGAGTTGCTTTGAAAAATCGCGATATAAATCAGTCGCCACTTCCAAATTGATCCCTTGATATTCGCCGGCGGGGTTTTGTTGGTGGGTTAAACGCTCTTGTAAAATTCTTTCATGAACGCCAAAAAGTCTTTCTAAATTATTGAGATAAAATTGAATACTATCTTGAGCTTCTTGCCAATTTTTTGTATCGATTTGAGCTGTTTGCAGCCTGTCAAACCAGGCCTTTAAAAGATAGCGGGGATCGTTATAAAGCTTTAAATCGCGATTTGGGAAATCTCCCTTTTCAAATGTTGCCTTAATCTCTTTTAATTCTAAAAAAGATTGGCGCACTTCTTTAAGTTCGCTTAATTGCTGCTCAAAATAGAGCTGCATATTCGCTTGTTGAGAACTGGCTTTTTTTTGAATTTCAATCTCTAAAGCATCGCGCTGTTGCTTTAGCCCTCTCATTTCCGAGAAAATCGTATTGATAATTGTCGGATCGCCTTCATTGGCGGAATAGCGATCATAATGGGTGAAATCATCGAGCTTCAAATGGGTGAGCCTTTTAATCTCTAATTCATTATCCAATAACTTTCTTTTATATTCATGCTGGCTTCTTGCTAAAAAATCCATTTCTTTATTGGATTCAATAAATCCGGATCCATAGAGATCATTCGCTAAATATTCTGCATGTTTATGCATGATATCTGTTAAATTTTTTGTTAAATGATCTCTTCTTTGGCTCAAATAATCGACTTGCTGCAGGGCCATCTTTGTATGATAGTTTTTTGAATATGCTTGGAAGCTATCCATGATCGCATTGACAACAGCGCTTGCAACATGGCGATTGCGATTGGAATATTTAATTTTTAGCAAACTCTTGTCTGCTTTCCCAGATTCAATTTTCAAAATATCACTCATTGCTTTGGCTGTATTTTCTAAAGAGTCAACGGAGAAATTAAATATTTGAGGTGAGATTGGCTTATCCTCTGATGCGACTAAAGTGAAGGAGAGATCTTTGAATTGAAAAGGAACGCCTAATTCTCCTTGACCGATCACAGAATGTGAATAAATAAGATCGAAATGAGCTCCTTTTTTTAAATCAATAGTAAATGCAAGGGGAATTTCGCCTGTATAGCTTAACTGTTCAATTTTTAGGGGGCAACACTCGTCAGCAAGGACAGGTGTTAATCTTCGCCTCAGAGAAGCATAGGTTAATTTCAAATTGCGGAAAGCGCGAGTTAAGTAAGATTCTTTATCGCTCTGTGCTTGGAGATTTGCTTGAAGATGATGTCGCTCAATCACACTCTTCAAAATCGATCGGGTTGTCATGAGAGATGTCGCCTCGCTCTCATTTCCACCAAAAGAACCGGTACTCGTTAATAACTGTACAAGAGAATTAGAGGCATGCAGCGAAGATTCTTTAATCCCTTTTTCTCGGAATGTTCCTTCTGCCAGATACCGGATAGGGCTGAACAATCCCCAAAAAAAACATAAAGAAGCAAAGACCAAGCCAAAAGTTAGAATTTTTTTCTTATGCGATCGCAAAATCGATAGAATGTCTGAAAAATGAATCAATAGTTTTTCTTCTTGGTCGGTTTTTTTCATTTTTTCCTCAAAAATCTAATCACTAAATATTCTGTAAGTCCCGTAGGCTGTCTGAACGCCCAGGCAACTTGGCAATAACTGATCGATGAAACGATTCCATTGAGTAATCGGCTTTTCCGATACATAGACCGTATCGCCCGGCATAAGCAATAAACTATCGTTTGGCAAATGAATGATATGGTCCCACGATAACACGTAAATTTTTGGATTTTGGAGATTTCCACGAATCACTTGAATGCAGTCTCTATTGCCTGTAAAAGGAATGCCTCCGGCGGACACAAGTGCCTCGCGAAGGGACATAAACCCATAGGGAAGATTGACCGCGCGCGGACTTCCTACTTCACCCATCACCATCACAGTTGTGTCGTGAGGGTTGGCGATAAAAATTCGATCTCCCCCTCGCATGACAATGTTTTGGCTCATATCCCCTTCATTCATCAATTTATAGAGATCGATGGGAAGTTGAACCCCCTCTCTGACAACATAACTTTTAAAAAAGTTGGCGTTGTTGGGCACTTGGGCAATGGCCAACACCTCATACAATCGGATTTTTCCATCTACCGGAATCACCGGAGTTGAAACCGAACCCGTCAATTCTACTTTGCGCGAAAGTCTGTTGCGATAATTGATAAATACTTCTACCCCATGGATGATATTGTAATAACATTCTTGGATCGCTAACCGAGCTTGTTCTAAAGATAAACCCGCAACATGAATGGGCGGAATATCCGGCAGATCGACCATTCCACGGCTGACGCGAAAACCCACCCGCTCATTAATGAGTTGAATAGCATCCATGATATCGCGCCTCTTGGGGTGATAAATGGCGATATTGAGAATATCATCTTCGGCGATCACGTCCTGGTATTCATCCATGGCAGTGCAAGGCAATTCCCCAAGTTCGATTCCCTCCATATCTAAAATGGCCAATTTCCCTTGCTTAATCTTATAAGAATCGATGACAAATTCATCCGCCCCAAAGAGATCATATTTACAACAGGGCCTGCTACAAGAGCATAAAGCTAAAAGTACTAGAAGGGCGAAGAGTGAAAAAATTTTTCGCATAACAGAATTAAGCTGGGTTTTGGAGCCACCATTTTTCATCAATCGATGATTATAGACAAGGGGAAAAGCGGCTGTCTAGGGTGAATGCCTAATAAAAATCTTTCTGCTGAAATGATCGGAAATCCTTTATATGTTTCATTTCTTCCGATATTTTCCATAATGACAAAAAAACAGGTTGCCTCCGGATATTCTTCTTGAAAAGCCAGCATCGCCCTAACATCATCCGGTCCGAGTGAAGCGCTGCGCTTCACTTCTATCGCCCAAAATCCCTTCGGCCCATAAATGACAAAGTCAACCTCAAGCCTAGTTTGTGTGCGCCAATAAGATAAAGAATGGGGCTCTTCTTGTGAAAGAACCCAGCTGCGCAAATGTTGTGCAACTAAACCTTCCAATGCCATCCCTTCAATTTCTGCAGAACTATCAAGGAGACCCTGGGGGCGTAAAATTCGGTAAACTCCGACATCAAAAAAATAAAATTTTCTATGAGTAATCAGTTTTCTTTTAGCTCTTCTAGAAAAGACAGGCAGTGTGAAAGCCAAAAAAAGATCTTCTAAAATTTGTAAATAATTCTCTACTGTCCCTCTTTTAACACTTGCTTCTCTGCTAATATCGGTCGTTGTCCAGACAGACCCATGTGAAAAGCTGGCAATTTCCAAAAATCTAGAAAAATCTCCCAATTGCCTCACTAAACCTTCCGCAGCAATTTCTTCTCTTAGGTATAAATTCAAGTAATCTGATAATCGTTGCTTTTGTTCTCCTGACTCGACAATTAATGGAATCATCCCCGTTTGAAGAGCGCCTTTTAAAGAAAACTTCCCTTTAAGCTCGCAAGCCAAAAAGGGCCCCATTTGTCTAAGAAGAGCTCTGCCGCCCAAAAGATCACTCACCGATCTTCTGAGTTTACGGCTGCTGCTTCCGGTCATGATGAATTGCATCTCTCTTTTTTCTTCTAAAAGAGCATGAATTTCAGGAAGCAATCTCGGCACTCTTTGGATTTCATCTAAAATAACCGTAGAACCTTCGGGCAGTGTTGCGACAAGCTCTCGAAGTCTTTCCGGATAAGCACTGAAACGCCTTTCAACCTCCCCTTGCAAAAAATTGAGAATATGAGCTTCGGGGTACTGATGAAGTAACCAAGTGGATTTACCCGTCCCCCTAGGCCCCAAAAGAAAGTAGCTTCCTTTAGGCGCGCTGAGCATCCGAGCGATATAATGTTTTTTTGCCATCATAAATAGCATTATACATTGAAAAATGATATTTGCGATAGCATTTTTCTAAACAAAGATACTCATTTGTCAGATGAGCCGAATATTCTCAATTTATCTTTAAAAATAATTTTTAGTTTTTTATAAACATTGAATCAAAATCGATAAACTAAGGAAAAGCTATGATCAAATTTCTCTCAACATCAGTTTTATTGTTAGTTCTGTTGTTTTCAATGCCCACAATTGCGAAAGAAGCAGCAAAGCCTGACCTTCATGAATTGGAAGCAAAAAGAGATGAGCTAAAAACTGTTATAAATAATGTTTTAGACAACCCTTCCTTCCAAGTAGCGTATAAACGCTTCAAAGATAAACCGAGCGAAAATACATACAATAGACTTAGCAATGTATTAGAAAAACAATATAAGTTGTATTCTAAGGAAATTAAAAATCTCAGTCTTATGCTAACAAATCACCATAGGCAACCTGTATGGAGTTCTGGCTTCATTCTTTCCACAGGAAAAAACCAAAATAGTTATTTTAGCTATACTCAAGGAAAAATTAACTTCCTATCCACATTGCAATCTTCTGTGGCCTTAACAAAAAAATCTTCATTATCTTTTTCGAATGATAAGGATGGAAAAATAAATGCAATTTATCTTTCTAAAAAAATTGGATCGAGCTTAATTGCTGGAATAGATGATCAAAAATCTGGAGGTTGTAGCCCAAACTGTGATTGGAATATTAGGTGTTGTTGCTGCACTGGAAATGGTAAAAATGAATATGGGTGCCATTGTTATAATATGGATAATAAAAAACAATGTTATAATGAATTTTGTGATCCTCTGAGATAAGCTCCTTATTTTTCATTAGAGAACTTCTTTCGAAACTGCAATCCTGTGCCTGTGCCCAATTAAGTTATTTTGGTAAGAATCGGTGTCTAATCGGGAAGGGTACAGGCACGGGATTGTAGTTTCGAAAGAAGTCTACTCATTTGGCAATGAACCGTAACTCTTCCCCTTTTTGTCTCTTTGTGCTTAAATAGCTTGCACTATGTTCTTTTTTGATTGGCGCTTTACACTCTTTCTTCTCGCCTGCACCCTTCCACTTCTGTTTTTGCCGAAGATTAATTTGATCGAGGTGGCGGCGGGGGAGACTGCAGGCCTTCGCATCGATGACCTCATCTTGCTCTTCATCGGAATTTTTTTAATTTGGGCCCATATCCACTCCAATCAAAGACTTTTTAAAATAGAAGGGTGGGTCGTCGCCATCACCTGTTTTGGCTTTTTTTCGTTTTTGTGCAATCGCCTATTATTTGCAGCCGGTTTCCTGCCCATGGATTCAAAAATTTTTTACTGCTTCAGAATGTTAGAATACTTCATGTTCTTCTACATTGGCACTTTTGCAACGAAATTTTTTAATGATCGATCATTAGTAAAAGTGTTGTTTATCTGGATACTTGCTTTAATGACGCTGCAAAAATTGGGAATCGTGGGCGGATTAACGACCGATGGGTACTTACCAGATGTTTCCAGCAGAGTTCCCGGGATTGCTTCTTTTCCATCTGAAATGGGTCTTCTTCTCAATCTTATCTTTTGTTTTTTTATCTTCGACGAAGAAACATCTTCGAGTTTTTTAAGTCTGTTCCGCTCCCCTTTTACTCGGTATATTTTTCATAAAGTTTATCTGTACACTCTTTTTTGTTTGTTCGGCTACTTCATCGTCATTACAGGAAACAGAATCTCTATTGTGGCTTTATTTGTTTGTTTTGTTTTTAGAATTAAGCATGATCTCTCCTTTCGATCAATTGGCTCTTATCTTTCAATTTTGATTTTGGTACCCATTGTATCTTTTGCAGTTGGTTCGGTGATTATGGAAACCATTAGCGTTTACCAAAGAAGCTCTAATTTATTTAACTCAAAAAATTTAGAATTAGTTTCTTTAGTCTGGGACAAAATCGACACAGAAGAAAATCCAACCGGGAATGAAAGGCTGCGCTCGGCCTCTTATGATGCAAGCTGGTTTTTGAGAATCCATAAATGGATGTTTGTGACTAAATCCTTTGTCACACATCCTGAATGCTATCTTCAAGGGCTAGGCCCGGGATATGCCGGTGCAGCAGTTGACGGTGGGATCTTGCGCATCTTGACTGAGTTCGGTTTTGTGGGTGCTTTTATCTTTTTTAAATTTTTTCGCTCAATTAGCCGCATCAATCTGCAATCAAAATGGATGATGGTCGCCTTCATGATCAATATGATCTTTTTTGATGCCTATCTCGCTTATAAGACGATGAGTTTTCTGTTGTTTACTACAGGCTATTTTTTTCAAAAAGAGCGCAATTCACTATCAGTTAGTGAAGCAACTGCACAATCCTTAGGAACTGTTCAGAAATAACTTGAACAATTTGACCGAGCGAGGCAAAACCAGATTGAAGCGAAGCGGTCTGAATGAGAAGCTCATGGCCATCCATGGGCGACGAAGAAGATCGATCTGGTGAAGCCGCAGCCGGTCAAATTGTTCAAGTTATTTCTGAACAGTTCCTTACTTCAATAAATGAAATATTGTAAGCTCTTTTGAAGCATTTTTATCAAATGTATAGGTGAATTTACATTCATTAGACTCATTTCGCCTACCAATCAAGCAATCGACAAAACCAACCGTTTGACATGTTTTATAATCCTGTACTGCTCTCCAGATCACATCATGCTCTTCAAATTTTAATTCCTGTGTTTGTAAAAGCATATGTAAAATAGCGATAATTTCATTTTTTGCGATCTTGTAGGCACGTTCCAAAACCCATATTGTTTCACAAAGAGTGATTTGATTAATCCATAGAATTTCACCATGATGTATCGATTGTGCAATCACTTTATTCGCTTGTTCAGCCTGATTTAGATCATCTTGAGTCAAATATCGGACAATAATATTAGTATCTAATCCTATCATTTCATAGCCTCTTGAGCACCATCCGATATCGCTTTTTTCATTTCATCGAGAGAAACAGGCTTTTTCCTCCGGCTTTTAATAATGCCTTTAAGCTGAGAAATATGCCTTTGTATTGGAATAATTAGAATAGTCCCATCTTTTTGCATTTGAAAATCTATCTGAGTTCCTGCGTGAATCATTGCAAATTCTCTTATTTCTTTAGGAATTGTCACCTGGCCTTTGCTAGTCACAGTAGATTTTGCCATTGAATTCTCCTTACTTTATTTGTATATTCTTACCTAAGAGTAAGATAAATTCGATTTTAAGGTCAATCATTCAATCACAGCTTTTGAGTCCCCTTCAGGGACCAGCAATTGCCTAGGCTAATTCCCTCTTTTTCTACCCCTTGCTCATATTTTATCTCTTTATTTTGGGAATACACTGCAAATTTTAACAAAATTTCCCCTTGCAGAATTTTTTTCTTATTGAGGAGAGAGCATTCTAATCTCACCTGATATTCTCCCGGATGAAATAAATTTAGATCGATGTCAAAAGATGCCCGATGATCTCCCGGATTGAGTTTTATATGATAAAATTCTGAATGATCAGACAGCTTTGAGCGGGCAATCGAATGGTTCCTTGAATTCAAAATCGTAAATCCTAACATGAGATCGGTATGAGGCGTTGCGATTTCAAAATCGATATCTAAAATAGTCTTTTCGTTCTGATAGAAAAAATGCATATTGCTAGCCGAAGAGCGAAGAGATGCCTCTTTGATCCGAATGTGCTCATCCCCAATATTTCCCTTCCATTCCGAAGATCCCGCCGGACAACTGCGAAGATAGCGGCTGACGCTTTGCTCTATGGGTTCATAAGCGATTAATTTGCCGTTTTCTAATAACACCCCTTTATTGCAAAGAGCTAAAACGGAATTAATATGATGGCTGACAAACAAAATGGTCCGATTTTCTGCACCCATCTCATTCATCTTTTTCAAGCATTTTTCTTGAAATTGACTGTCACCAACAGCCAGCACCTCATCGACAATTAAAATTTCTGAGTCTAAATGCGCGGCGACTGCAAATCCTAAGCGCATAAACATGCCGCTCGAATATCTTTTAAGGGGAATATCTAAGAACTTCTCTATATTGGCAAAGGCAACGATTTCATCAAATTTATTTTTAATTTCCTTATAGCTCATCCCCATAATTGCGCCATTGAGAAGAATGTTTTCTCTGCCGGTTAAATCGGGGTGAAAGCCGGTCCCCACCTCTAATAAGCTAGTCACCCGACCGTTGATGGTGATCCGACCATATGTAGGTTCTGTGATACGCGAGATGATCTTTAGCAAAGTGGATTTCCCGGCGCCGTTGCGGCCAAGGATCGCGATGCGATCCCCTTGAGAAATTTTTAAATGAATGTCTTTTAATGCCCAAAATTCTTCTTTTAAATCACCATTTGGATTGTTTTTTTTATTGAAACTAAAAACTTTTTTAAAGCCATTGGCAATTGTTTCCCGTAGGGAGTCAACTCTTCTTTCGGGATGAATCCAATATTTTTTTGAAAGGTGTTCTATATCAATCATCTAAATAATATCTACACACGTTCTCTCAAATTTTCTAAAAAAGCGAAAACCGCTAATCAATAAAAAAGTTGAAGTGATCAATGAAAGCAATATTCCATACATTAATTGAGGATGCAAGATTCCAAAACAACACCATCGAAACCCCTCGATAATGCCGGCCATCGGATTTATAAAATACATCCACTGCATCTCCTCAGACAATAAAAAAGCGCTATAACCCACCGGGGAAAGAAAGACGCCGAATTGGACTAAAAAAGGAACGATGAAACTAAAATCGCGATATCTAGCAGAAAGAGCGGATAACCAAAGCCCGCAACCAATAGAAAGGATTAAAGTATGAACAATAAAGAGAGGAATAAAAACAATCGACCAATGGAAGAGGTACCCATTCCATCCGATAAGGAGCAAAAACAGAAACAAACTAATAGCAAAATCAACCAAATGCACCGCAATATCGCTAATGGGGAGAATGACCCGGGGAAAGTAGATTTTCGAAATCATCTGACGATTATTTGCTAGGCTTTGACTTGTGTCAATCAAACTCCCAGAAAATAAAAGCCATGGAAGCAAGCCCGCTAATACAAATAAAGAATAATTAACTTCACCATTAGCTAAATGGGCAATTTTGCCAAAAACAAGAGAAAATACCGCCATTGTTAACAATGGACGGATGATTGCCCAACACACTCCCAATACCGTTTGCTTATAGCGGACTAAAATATCTCGCCAAGCGAGAAAGTAAAAAAGCTCTCGGTAATTAACCAACTCCTTAAAGGTATTTTTATGAGCGGCGTTTGCTTCGATAACCGTTTGAAATTGAGAAGGTTGTTTGGTCATAATCTTAAACAATAAAAGTACACAACTATTGTATCTATTCGATCGATTTTGTATAGTGTTATTTTCTCCCTTTTATAAACCCAAAGTCATGAAATTAAAAGTTTCTAATCGTCAATTTCTTTCTGCGGCAATCATCGTTTTCTATCTTATTCCCCTGCTTTTTTTTTCCGGTTACAGCATCAAATTGATGTCTAATCATAAAAGTTGGGCACTTCTTTCTCTTGGTTTAATCCTTGTTGTCCTTGGCAGTTTATCCCTTATTTTTCTTCTTTTTTATTGGGAACAATCAATTAAGGATTTAAAACAAAACCCCTCTTTGCTCATGCCGCAAGAGCCTCAATTGCATAAAAAAGAAGCCAAGGTCACTTCATTGACTTTTGATGCCCCTGCACCCGCTCCTTCACCCCCTGAAACCTTTACCGAAAATTCAAGAGAGTATCATCTCCTCCAAACAGCTTTGATGACAGGTCAAAAAAGACAAGAGGAGCTCGCTGAAGCGCTAGCTTTTAAAGGACAAGAGCTTCACAAACAAGAAGAAGAAAATAAAAAACTTCTGATGAAGGCAGAACAAATTGCTCAAGATTATTCCGATTACAAACTTTTTTCAGAAGAACAGCTTAAGCAAAAACAACTTCAACTGATTTCACTTCAACAAATCGTTGAAGATCAAAGAAATGAAATGGAGAAAAGGCAGGATCAAATCCATCAACTCGATACAAAGATTCACGACTTAAGCTATGAAATTAAAACCCTCCTCTACCTGCATCAAGAGGAAAACCCCGTCGTTGTCAAAGAATCAAAAGAAGAAAAATTACCAATCTTTGAGCAAATAAATGAAAAACATGAAGAGCTTGAAAAGCCAAAAATAAAGCCCCCTGCGAAAGCAGCAATTCAAAGTGAAAATGGATGGGGTCATTTCATTGTCCAAAGTTCTAACGAAGCGGTTGTTCTTTTAAAAAAATGCATTGAAAATGCACAAAAACTCACCGGTGCAAGTTACGGCAATGAAAATAGCCGATTCAGAGAGTATTCCACCTCCTATTTCGCCATCGATCAAAGGCGGCTCTTCGATAGTTTAAGGGGGGAAAAAGGAGCCCTCCTGCTCGTCTATTCACAGAAAGATTACAAGCTCGTATTCGCCAATGGCGAGAGCAAAACAATCTTGGGATGGAGTCCGGAAAAATTTTTAGCTGACTTTAATTTCATCATGCAAGAAGGCATTCAGGAATGGAAAAAAGCGCTCCATATGCTCACCACAGCCACTGAATCTCAAGTTCGTCTTTTAGCCAAATCAAAGCAGGGTCAAGAAGTGATCCTCAATTGCCATCTAGGCCTAATCCCAAGCGGACTCTTCCGCAATTACATCATCGGCGTTCTCTACCCCGCATAAGTAAACCTGTCTGAATAATAGAAAAAATAAACTATTCAGACAAAAATTGCCTTGAAAGAGAATGACTGAATAATGTATTAATTTGACTATTCAGCCCAAATGGAGAAGGGTATGTTTTTTGGCCGAGAACATGAACTTGAACAATTGCGATTTTTTTTGAAAAGACCGACTGCCGGAATTGCTGTCTGCAGTGGACGCAGAAGGATTGGAAAAAGCACCTTAATCGAACATGCGGCAAAAGATTATCCTTTTTATGAGTTTTATGGCTTATCTCCTCGGGAAGGAATCACAAATCAACAGCAGCTCGACCATTTTTCTCGCTTACTATCAAAATTTTTTTCTGTTCCGCTTGTAAAATTTACTGATTGGCAGGAAGCATTGGATATGTTGGCTGCCCTTACTAGGCAAGGACAGTATGTGATCTTCCTCGATGAAATTTCATGGATGGGAGGAAAGGATAAAGATTTTCCTGGAAAGCTTAAAGGCGTGTGGGATACGCAATTTAAGAAAAATAGCAAATTAAAGTTAATCCTTTGCGGCTCGGTCTCTTCTTGGATTCAAGAGAATATTTTGCAAAGCAAGGGATTTATGGGGAGAATTTCTTTAACAATTGATTTGGAAGAACTTCCCCTTAATCAAGCTAATCAATTTTGGTCAAAGACTCCTTTTATCTCTGCATACGAAAAATTCAAAATTTTGTGTATCACCGGAGGTGTTCCCAGATACCTAGAAGAAATTAATCCAAAATTAGATGCCGAAAATAATATTAAATTGCTTGGATTCACTGCAGGGGGTTTATTAGTTGATGAATTTGATAAAATTTTTTCCGATCTTTTTGGAAAAAATGCAGCTGAATATCAAGACATCGTCCGCACATTAGTTCATCAACCAAAAAGCACTGAAGAAATTGCTCAATTGTTAAATATTAAGCTCTCAGGGCATCTTAGCAATAAACTTACAGTGTTAAAAGAATGCGGTTTTTTGATACGTGATTATGCCTGGCATGGAAAAAAACGTTTAGAAAAATTAAGCAAGTACAGATTGAGAGATAATTATTTACGGTTTTATCTTAAATACATTGAACCTAAAAAAGAATTAATTGAAAAAAAATTGTATCACGATGTGGATTTAGAAAATTTGACCGATTGGACAAGTATAATGGGCATGCAATTTGAAAATTTAGTTTTGAACAATCTCAGTCAAATTGTAAAAATGCTTGAAATTTCCCCTGAATCCCTTTATAGCGCGTCACCCTATTTTCAAAATCCAACTAAAGCAAATCCCGGCTGCCAAATTGATTTATTGATTCAGACGAAATACACAATTTATCTTTGCGAGGTGAAATTTTGTAAATCAATAGGAACAGAAATTATAACTGAAGTCATTCAAAAAATTGAACGGCTCAAAATTCCAAAAACAGTTTCATTAAGACCTGTTCTCATTTATCAAGGTGAATTGTCAAAAGAAGTGATAAAAGAAGATTTTTTCAGCAAAATAATTGCCTTTGACGATTTTTTATATACTCCGTCCAGTTGAAAGCTGGAAAATTTAACAAGGAGGCGGCCTGATTTTGCATCAGGCAAAGCAGATCTTCTTAATCTTAATCTTAATCTTGATCTTAATCTTAATCTTGATCTTTCTCTCACACACACTTATGTCCCGTTTTAATCACGAAAACACTTAACCTCTAACAAGAGTCTCGAACACTGAGGATTTGAAAAACGGCAAGATTAAGATTAAGATTAAGATCGAGATTAAGATCAAGAGCCTCGATGTGAAGGTAACTAGACCGAGACGGTCTAGTTACCTTCATCGAGACAGCTACCATCTTACACTGCTTCCTCGTCATCTGCTGGAGCATCAGAAATTAACGCTTCAGAGATGAGCACGATTCCGGC
>JANWJE010000013.1 GCA_025451995.1 Parachlamydiaceae bacterium
AATGCTTAAAGCACAAGTAATGAATAAAATGACAAGGCAAGGGATGCCAAAGGGTGTAATGATCTAAGAGATAAGAAGATAATTTTAGGATAAGTCGACCAAAGGGAGACTTATCCTACAAGGCCTACATGAATGGTACTTTTTAATAGAGGCTTATCTTTTCTAAAATTTGAAAGGAGAGCATTTAAATTATGTTTTAAGTTTGAATAAATAAACATTATAAACTTTTTTCCAAATCTTTTTATTTTATATATTCATAATACCCAAATATTATTAATCTTTTTTAAAGATTTGAAGTCGTTTAAAGTCGTTAGAATTTAAATAACATAAATATTGCACGATAACACAGCCTATGTTATTGTGCAGTAATAATGTTATTGGAAAAAAAATGAAAGAATTTATAGAGAGTTTAAAAAGTTACCTTAATGAAGTATTGAACGTCTCAATTGCTGTTCATCACTGGAAAAACCCAGGCCACATCCAGATTTTCCTTACAGATTCATATGATTTTTTTAAATTTACAATTTTTGAACAGATTTATCTTTTGATGGTACCTAAAGAAAGTACTGAAATCACACCAGGATTAATTAGTAAACATTATAAGCAAGCTCAGAAAAGCTGCGACAATTGCATTATTTACGCTCAATCAAGTCTATCATCATATAATCGAAAGCGTTTAGTTGAATATCATATACCTTTTATCATTCCAGGCAATCAAATGTATTTACCCCATCTCGGTATTGATTTACGCGAGCATTTTCGAAGACTTCATTGCAATAAAGATAAAGCCTTTAGCCCTGCCGCCCAAGCGGTTGCCATCTATGCACTTGTTCGACAAACAAATGAAAAACTGACTTCTTCTCACCTTGTAGAGAAGTTGGGATACACTTTCATGACTATCAATCGAGTTTTTGCAGAATTTAGGACTGCACAAATTGGCGAATTTTTTCAAGAGGGAAGAGAGCACTGTTGGACTTTTACAGATAAACGAACACTTTGGGAACTTGCAGCACCCTTCTTACGAAGTCCTGTAAAAAAACGCCTCTGGTTAAAGAGCCACCAACTTAAAATCTTAGCAGGGTTAACAGCCCTCTCACATTTATCTTTTTTGGCTCCTCCTCCTCTTCCAATTTTCGCAGCTAGTATTCACCAATGGAGAATATGGCAAAAATTAGGCTTTGAGGTGATGCCTTCAACCGACGGAGCCGATATACAATTAGAAATCTGGCACTACGATCCAGAATTATTTGCTAAAAATAATATTGCTGATCCTTTTTCATTATATTTGAGCCTTAAAGCAAATCAAGATGAGCGCATAGAATCTGCTCTTAAAGAAATGCTGGAGAACATTGAATGGTAAATGGCTTAGAAAACTTCAGAAAGCACTTTTCTCCTTATGTGGATCAATATGTATTGATCGGCGGCACTGCTTGTACCATTATCATGCAAGAAGCGGGGTTGGACTTTCGAGCCACTAAAGACTTTGATATCGTTCTCTACGTTGAAGCCATTAACGAGAATTTTGTTAGAGCCTTTTGGCAGTTTGTAGAAGAAGGAGGGTACAAAAACAAGCAGCACAGCACCTCCAAAGAGATTTTTTATCGCTTTACATCTCCTAGAAGCAATGATTATCCAGCCATGCTCGAGCTCTTTTCACGAATTCCCGATAATATCAAATTTACGGGTAATGGAAACTTAACACCAATTCCCGTTGATGAAGCGATTGCTAGCCTTTCAGCCATCTTACTCGATGAAAATTACTACCATTTTATTCATAAAGGAAAGCTAATCATAAATGGTTTATCTATTTTAAATGCCTTACACCTCATTCCAATAAAGGCTAGAGCTCACATTGATTTGATAGAACGCAAAAAAAATGGCGAAAACGTTGATGACCATGACATTCGTAAACATAAAAATGATATCATCCGCCTGTTTCAAATGCTAACTCCAGAGACCCGTATAAACTTGCCATCTACTATTCAAAATGATTTCAAAAACTTCCTTGACATGATAAGAACTGGTTTTCCATTGGATTACAAAATCCTAGGCCTGAAAAATATAAGGACCGATCAAGTTATCGAAACTCTTGAGAAAATTTATTTGTGAAATATCTAAAATATTTCTATTTTTCATTTTATTTTACTGATAGTTATACTAGTTAAATTAATTCTCAAGTGCATAGAGAATTGCAGCATCTAAATAGGTGAACATCCAAGTCGATGGGTCATTTGGATTGGGAGGAAAGGAATGCAACTTTTTCCAACCGGGAATCGGCGGGCGAATGGGGGGAGTAAAACCAAAATCGGGAAAAACTGTTGTTTCGAAGCTCATTGGCAAGGCATTTCCTCTGCTTGATCCTTTGATCGGGGTTGCAATGGGTTGAATGCCTTTATTTTGCCTAATTTGAGAATGCCTCCCTTTATAAAAACCAAAAAAACTGCCAATGTCTTTTGCCATGAAAAATGGAGGGATTGGGTTACCTTGCTTGTCGACCAAATTTTGATTTTTGCTGATGGGATTATGATTGACGGGAAAAAAAGGGAAGTCGCCAAAGCCAAACTCTCTTCCATCAACACAGCCAATCAGATGAAAATGGGTATTTGATCCCAAATCTCCTTTTCCTGAGTGTCCAAGAAAGAAATTGGGGGAGGCATCCCCTGCACTGATAGACATAATATCTGTGAGAAACAGAACTTCTTTAGAATTGTTTCGATTTCCTTTAAAAACTGAACCTAGATAAAGTTTTTCGTTTAGATCGACGTACAAATGATAAGCAACTTGCTCTTGGTTTTTTGAGGCATTATTCACAACAGCTGCTTGGGTATTGCTGATCAATTGTTTATCGGTCGATTTGGGTACGATTTCTTGATGATAAGCTTTTCGGTCTGTTCCCATAAATTCACTCAAATAGAGAAGACATGTCGATCCGCCAAAGACGTCATTTGTTTGATCAATAATGATTTTTTCACATCCAATCGAGTTAAACCATTTCATCATTTCACTATAGACTTCGCTTAAACCCTCTCGAGCAATTCGAGGATTTTTAGATTGATTGGGTTTTTGTCTTGTATAAATTCCATTTAATAGCATGATCCCAAGTGAATCTGTAAAGGTATTATCGCCCACTCTTAAATAACCCCAAACTTTTCCGCCTGTCAATACCGGGTTGATCTGACCGAAGTAATGATTATTTAAATTAAAGGAATCTGTGCTGAAGCCAAGTGTGGCGTAATTTTTGGGGACATTCGTTTGAATGACGCCATTAACAACAGTCGCTGGGGCCACTAATCCTTCAAAGTGGGCTCTTCCTGCTTTGGGATCTTCAATAAAAGGATAATCAAAGTTTGAGGGATCGGGCTGATCAGATTCTAAAACCCCTTTCACTGTAAAAAGAAGATTTTGGATATTGATTAAATAATTACCCAAAGCGACGTCATACTTTAAGAGGGGATTTGCAGCATTGAGCGGATAGGGGCAATTCACCATGATATCGGAATCGCCTTTTTCACCATAAATCTCCGGCCAGTTATGATAAAAACCATTGGCTTGTGGCTGAGCATTGCGGGCTCCATTATTGAATTTATTTATCAATGTCCCTTTTTTTAACCCTTTTTGAAGTTGTGACCAGTTATTCACAATGCGAGAGCTGTGTTTAGGGGTAAACGGTGCCCACAAAAAATGAGTGCCGGTTTTAAGCGCAAGAGGAAACAAAGGAGGGATATTCTGTTGAGTGATCGATATGATAGGTGGCTGTGACATGAATCCCCTTTGGAACTTCAATAATTCCGGTGGCGGGATCTGCATACGAAGCAAGCGAGGATGTATCTAAATTTAAAAGAAAGCTATTGTAGACATCATGAAAGCTACCATTTTTTCCTTTATCGACAAATCGTTTACCTAATTGCAGATTGGCGCCATTATTTAAAACCGAAACGCCATTTGGATAAGTGCCATTCAGAATAGAAAGAAAGCCGGTTGCACCGTTAATTGTAGGTGTTGCACCCATAGTGATATTTGCAAAACCATCTGTATAAATTGTCGTCCAATAATCTTTTTCTATTCCTAAAACATGATAGTTATTTAATGGGCCATTCGCTGTTTTATTGGTGATTCTTATCTTCTTTATAGGTGTTGTAACTGTATATCCCTCATTGAAAAATTGCTTAAGTATGCGCGCAGCTTGCTTATTACCAACATAATTCCTTCCCTTGGTGTGAATATTCTTTGAATTATTTTCAAAAGACATCACAGATACGTAAAATTTAAATAGATTAACTGGATCATTCCAATTTAGTTCGCTCGTATCAATTGGCGAATGTTTCATTTTTTTGTAAATAACCACAGCGCCAGTCTGATTAGAATAATTGTTATTGGCATAGGTGAATGAAAGGAGAGTCTTGTCATCTAACAACTTTAGCGTTGGCCCATAGGATTAAGAAATAGTGCTATTGATTTTTCCTTTAAGTGGGGGATTGTATGCGTTGATGAGTTGATCATCCCCTTGATAAAGATAGGAGCGGGCAGTGGCTATTCCATGAATTGGAGGCAGCTTTGGTGCAGTTTCATCAAAGAAATTGGGAGTTAATCTCGGAAATCGATCGGTACCGTAAGTTGTTTTGATTTGTATAGGATAAACAGCTGTATCGATAAAAATGTATTGGTCCACTTCTCCGGTAAACACCCCGCGGTATTATTGGCAGCATAAAAACCCCTCTGTGGACCAATAGTAATAGATTTCCACCATCCATGAAATGCATGATTTTCAAATTTGTGAGAGCTTGCATAGGCTGAATAAAAGGTGATGACAAGAATGAGGATTTTTGAGAGAGGTATGATTTGTAATTGAATGTTTATTAATACTCAACCAAACCTTACAGATTAGATCTTTTTATTGCCATCACATCAGAAAGTAAGTAACCGTTCACGGGGTCTAGCAAAGCTTAAAACGTTGATTATGAGGTGCAGATGGAAATCAAAAAGCGCAGCGAATAGCCAAAAATAGCTATTTGCGAGCATTTTTGATTTTCCAGATGCCCTCAGAATCACGTTTGAAGCCTGCTAGACCTCGTGAACGGTTACGAAAGTAAAGCTTTAAAGGCAATATCAAGGATTATAAAAATTATAATTATATAAATCATACTTGAAAACTATAAGGCTAGGTATTCTCAATGACAAGGCTTATAAAAAAATCACTAAGCGTCATCTAGGTAAAGAAAAACTTCTTAAAATTGAACCTATTACATGCGATGAAATCCTTTCTATAAGAGTTGGAAAAAATTAAAACATGCCCGATTTTTTAATTTTTTACTTCTCATAAATCAAATTTTCCTTAAACTCTAAGCCTTTAGAAAAATTCAAGCATTGAGATGATTGACTTGAGATATTCTTATTTTATATTCTTGACTCTATTTTTTTATCCCTTTGCCCTTCTTTCAAATCAATTACCACTTATTTCTACTGAATCCGATCCCGATGCTTTCATTCAAAAAAGTGTAAATGTCATCAATGGCGATTATTGCGAATCAGCTACAGATTTGGTAATTGCAGGGCCAGACGTTTTAATTTTACAGCGTTTTTATAGTACAATAAATCCCGTTACCGGAATGCAAGGTGGTGGATGGAGAATGCTTCCCGAACGATTTCTTGTCATTGGAAAAGATCCCTCCGGAAAATCTTGCACTGTAGGAAAAGACCAATTTCAATGGACGTTAGCTTTTACTGGAGAGCGTTCGGGGAGTATCCTTCCTTATAGTGGGTGGAGAAATACAAACGGATCTACAAAAGATCCGCTTAAGATCGATATCTTAAACAGTGCCGTAGGATTAGTTAACACTTACGCTCAAGAAATCAACGGGCAGACCAATCATCAAAATAACCTTCTTCATTGCAAAGGCGTAACATGCGAACTCATTTTAGGTGATGGTAGTAAACGCATTTATCAACAAGTAAATGAATTACCTTCGCAGTTATTGGGGGAAACTCTCATTCCAATGATGGCAACTCAAGTAATAGATCCTACTTATTTTCTTTTGATACAAGAAGTGCTTCCAAGCGGTAATCAGCTTTTTTTCTCTTATGATGAAGCTCACCATCTGATTGCAATAGAGATGAAAAACCCTTTCAACAAAATACTCTCTTGGATTCATTTTTCTTATGAATTTGCCGAAAATACATCTCGAGTTCAGATAACAACAAGCGATAATAAAGAGCTTATTTATCAATTTATTGCAGGCAATTTGACCCATATCAGTGGCACTCATTCCATTCCAGTGACTTATGAATATGACGCCCATTTATTGGTTAAAAAGGAATTGCCGGAAGGACGTTTTGTTGAAATTACCTACCACGATGGGAAAGTCCTAGCCCTAAAAGGACCCAATGCCCAGTCCGGCAAAGCAGAAATTGTGCATACTTTTTCTTATGGCAAAGATTTTACCGATGTCTTTGATGTCATGGGAATAAAAACGCGCTATACTTACGACAAACGCTCTCAATTAACAGCAATTGAGCACTATGATCACATAGGCAAACTTTATCGTATAGAGCAAAAGTTCTGGGGTAAAACAAAATCAGATGCCGGCCTTCTATTAGCTAAAACGATTGGCGATGAAACTGGTCGTATTTACTCGTACCGCACTTTTCTTTATGACAAATTTGGCAATGTTATAGAAGATAAACTCTATGGCAATCTAACAGGCAAGCAAGAGGTTTTTCTTAAAATTTCCCCTGATGGCAAGCTCTTAGACGCCGATGAAGAAGAGTGCCATGTCAAAATATTCAGTTATTCCACAGATGGATTTAATTTACTTACTAGAATGGGCGATTGCAAAGGCAATCAGACAGCTTATCTTTATAAATCCAGAACCAATCTTCTGTTAAGAAAATTAATTTATGACAAAGGGGAAATCAAAAAACGGACCTTTCAATCTTATAATGAGGATGGGGTTTGTATTAAAGTGATTGAAGATGATGGTTCTCAAGAAGATGAGTCTAAAATTTATGGTTGGGGTGTCACAGAAAGACATATCAAAGAAATTCAACCAAAAACATCTTTGCCAGGGGTCAGTCTTCCAGAAGTCATTCAAGAAAAAGCTTTAGATTTAAAAACAAGAAAAGAAGTCCTAATCAAAAAATTGGTGAACGCCTATGACGCACAATCGAATTTGCTTTCTTGTGACACGTATGATGCCAATGATGAATATGCATTTACGGAAAAAAGAACTTATACCCATCTAGGTAAAGTGGCCTCTCAAACAGATGCTATGGGAAGAGAAATTCTATATACCTATGACAATATCGGCAATGAAGTTTCTCGCTTTATCCCTCATGAAAATAAATTGATAAATACAACTTACGATTTTCACAATCTGCCAATTCAAATTAACGAAAGCAATCGCGATGAAATAATTACTCTATTCAACACTTATGATGTTTTAGGCAGAAAAATAGCCACCACAGATCGCTTTGGTCAAACAACATATTATGAATATGATGCCTTCCACAGATTGACAAAAGTCATTCACCCTGAAGTACTAGATGAACATGAACAAGCCATTCATCCAACTTTTCATTATACTTATGATGTTTTTGGCAATGCCATAGAGCTCAAGGATGCTAAAGGCTATATTACAAAGAAATCTTATAATTTAAGAGGCGATCCTACAAGAATTTTTTATCCCGATGGCTCTTCAGAGCTTTTTAAATATGATGCTGAAGGGAGCCTTCATCGGTCATTTACTAGAGATCAAATTATTACTGTGTATGAATATGATTATTTAGGAAGGCTTATACATGAAGAAAGCTCGACACCGGACCAATCAGGTTGGCGTTTTTATTTAAAATCTAAAACATATCAATATAACGGTTTTCGATGCATCTATGAAAAAGATGATGAATTGACAAAACGGTATACATTTGACCCAGTAGGAAGACTTTCCACTATTAGGCAATATAGCAATGGACAAAATGAAAAGGGTCCTGATTCAAGATTGACAGAATATATCTATGATTCATTTGGCAGAGTTAAAGAGAGTAAAGTTTGGTTCGATGAGGGACCTGAAGATTATGCATTAGAATGCTATTCTTATGATTTTGATGAAAATATTATTGAAAAAAGAATTGAAGATTCTGCAAGCAATATTCTGTTGCAAAAATATTATACTTATAATTTACAAAAGCAATGCGAGGAAGAATATCTCTTTGAAAATGGAATCAAGAAAATTCTTATTAAAACTAATTATAATTCTCAAGGAGAACCCATCAGCTGCATTGATGGACTCAGCCAAGAAACAAAAATAATTATCAGTAATTGCATTAACCTTTTGGGGCAAAGTGTTTTAAAGAAAACCTTAATCAATCCTTTAGGTGTTCAAACAGAAATGGAATTTGATGCCTTGGGAAGACTTTATTCACTTTCAAAGAAAAATCCTTTTGGTGTTTTATTATCATCTCAAAGACATCTTTATGACCCTCTTGGCAATAAAGGATTGGAAATTCATGATCAAGTCATAAATGGCAAAATTACCAATTCTCAGAAAATACTATGGGTCTTCGGACCAATGGGACGTTTGGAAGAAGAAGTGCACGCAGCCTGTTCCCCTCTTTCTAAAACGATTCGTTATGAATATAACACTCTTGGACAGATGATTAATAAAAATATTAACGGAATATCAGTTGCTTACACTTACAATAAAGAAGGCTTTTTACGCCTGATTCAATGTTTTAATAGAAAAGGTGAACTAAAAATTGGTCAAAATTATTCTTATGACCGCAAAGGTAATATCATTTCTGCATATGCATGTGAGGGAAAATCAATCAAAAGAAACTATAACTCATTTAATCAAGTTACTAAAGAATTGATTGAAGTTTGTGATGTTTCTTATGCCGTTGAATATACTTACGATCGAAAAGGACGTTTAAAAACAATCACTTTGCCTGACAAATCAAAAATTGCCTATAAATACAATGCTCTATTTGGAAAAGAAGTTAATCGAATTTCTTCCGAAGGAACGATTCTTTATACACATACCTATGACACTTATGATCTCCAAGGTAATTTAATCTCAGAAAAGCATATTGGAAATATTGGATTTCATAAATACACTTACAATTTGAATGGTCAAAAAATTGCAGGCAAAAATGATTATTTCAATGAGGAAAATACTCGAGATATTTTAGGTCGCATCACAGAAGTAAAGGGGGATATACCTAAACACTATCTTTATAATGATCTTTCTCAGCTAATTTCTGAAAAAAATAAATCGTATACCTATGATTCGTTAGATAATCGCATTCAAAACAATAATGATGAACTTATTTACACTGCACTCAACCAATTAATTTCCCACTCAAATACAGAGTTTTCCTACGATTTGCAAGGCAATCTCTTGAAAAAAGTGCTTGATGGAGAAGAGACTCGTTTTGAAAGCAATGTCCTCTCTCAATTAACTTTTATAGAAAAAGCAGATCAAACAACTCTTAATTATTCTTATGATGCTTTTGGCAGGCTATCATTCGAAAAGCATTTTGACTCCAAAAATAAAAAAACTCTTGATACTAAACGCTACCTTTATTTGGGCTATCAAGAAATTGGAACGCTCAATTCAAGAGGAGCCATTGAAAGTCTAAAAATCCCAGGCTTACATGGAGATGAACTCTCTTCAAAAAGCGTTGCCTTTGAAATCAATGGAGAGACTTTAGTTCCCCTTCATGACTTGGCTGGAAATGTCGTACGTCTCATCGATCCTCAAAACCGGGAAATTCTTGAAACCTATGAATACACGGCTTTTGGACAAGTGTCGATTTTTAATACTGCGGGGGAAGTAGAAAAGATTTCTCCATTCCATAATCCCTGGCAATTTGCAGAAAAAAGAATTGATAACAAATCTGGCCTCATTTTATTCGGCTTTCGCTTTTATGATCCAAATACTGGAAGATGGATTAGTCAAGATCCTATAGGCAATCTTGATGGTCCGAATCTTTATGCTTACTTGCACAACAATCCCTTAAGTCACTTCGATCGCTTCGGCTTAGCCACTGAATCGAATCAACAGAATAAATTTGAAGAATACATGTATGGCGAAGTGGAAGCACATTGTTTCTGCGAAAAACACCGCACATGCAAGCGGGGTGGAGATATAGGAAAAACTGCAGGGACGCATCTTCCGAAAGTTAGGCATAATTATTACTTTGAGAAACTCTGCAAAGACTACCGCAACGAAGACCTATTTGTTAAAGATTGCTATGACAATTCTATGTGTTATGATCTCAATGCAGATGGTTTTCAGAACTTACCCAATGATTTAGGAATAGGCTTCATTAACGGCATTTGGAATAATTTTAAGGGCTCCAAAGAAAGTGCAGAATATGTTTCCAGATTAGCTGGTGGATATAATATCCATGCTGTTTATAACGCCACTCATGGCAATATGGATCTGCCTGAATGCATGATGGGCCTCAACTATATCGCCACCGAACCCGTTAGACAGCTCCACAAAATGTGGAATAGTTTTTTTGAGAAGAGTTCTGAAAACGCTAAGTTTTTAATGATTTGCCATAGTCAAGGCGCCATTCATGTCAGAAATGCCCTTTTAGATTACCCACCTGAGCTTCGCGAAAGAATATTAGTCGTTGCCATCGCGCCCGCTGCTTATATTTATAAAGAAACATGTGCGCAAGTCATTCATTATCGAGCCGAATGTTGGAGAGATTTTATTCCAAGAATCGATCGGTTAGGCGCGAGAAGAGAAGGGGACTCAGTTATAACCCTTAATTCGCACATAGATGCTCCATTTTTTGATCATGAATTCATGAGTCCAACATATAAAGCAAGCATACGACAGCATATCGCAAACTATATACAAAGTCTAGGAGAAAAATTTTGAAAACAATTGCTTTTATATTACTATTTTTATTAATTGCCACAGGTTTTCTTATGTCAATTCAACGCCCTGTATTTCAATTATCTAAAGGTGAGCAACTTGCAAATACTATTCTAAATAAAACAGCAAAAATCATTAAAGATAAATACAATTTGAAACCTTCCGGCGAAGGAGCAGCTATGCCGGGAGGACCCATTAAAGGATTAACATTATGTTTTGATACAAAATATCCTTATACTAAAGAACAGTTAAGGGAAATAATAATAAAAACAGCGCAAGAATTATTAGATCAGGTGAATGAAAATAAAGAAATTCAAGAATTTATTAAAGAACCACCTTTCTCTATCAGAAATGTAGAAATCATCATTTATAATCATGATAAAGAGGGCCGAGAAGTTTATGCGCCTGGAATAGCAACTGCCCAAATATCCAGAGGAATTTTAACATACCGAACAGTGGATTCTGCAGATACTTTTAAATTCAAGCAACAGTTTGAAGAATCCTACGAAGAAGCTTTAAAAGCTTTATCGACTCCTTAGAAATAAAGGATTTGAAAATTGATTAACTCTAAAAATCAAGACTCACTTCAATAAGATCCAGGAAAAACAATGAAACGCATTTTTATAATATTAGGATCATTCTTTGCATGCGTACTCGCCATATACATTTTTACAGGTATGACTCCCAAAGATACACAGGAGACAAAAAATAATTTGCGTATTTTAGATTTGTTGCCAAATCTTTTAAGTCCTTTAGCTGTAGATCCGGGTATACTTGCAGATTTTATTTCTCTTTCTCCTAATGGGACTTTAGATCTCTATGATTGTATTTTTTGGGGTCCAAAAGATGTCCTAAAAGCTTATTTTGAAGACCCTGCTTCTTTAAAAGTCCCTATTTTGCGTGTGAATTTAAGTGCTAATATAGTTCAGGCAGGTCCAAATTCATTTCATAATGGCTTCATAGAACATCTTAAAAAAATGGAAGAAGAAAAAATTAAAGGATTTGCTTATATCGAGACTCAATGGGGAGATTATCCTGTTGTCGCTATCAGACATCTATGGGAAGGTCAGTTAAATTTCGTGGCTTGGGTAGGTTTAAATGATCCAGCAACGGGTTTGACCTTATTATTTGATCTTGTTTATCCAATCGAGAAATGGCAACCAAATAAAGAGGAACGAAAACTTTGGGAGAATTTGCTCACAAAAACCACACAATTGACAGATGGAGATCATATGGTCAAGACTTACAGGAAGGATATACCCTAGTCAATGTCGACGGCGCAAAATTAAAGATGACTGCAGAAAAAAGGGAAAGTGATGGGTTAATACAAGTCGTTGTCCTTCCAGAAAGCTCGAATGTTGAATTCCCATATGTTGATATGATTGAATGCAAAATGGGAGCCAAATGGAAGTATGGTGAACCTATGGTTAAAGTTTATGGTGAAATTATTGTTAATAATAGACCTCTTGAACTGACTAACAATTGCATAACCTCTATTTTCTACAAAAACGTATCAGAATTTTCATTTAAGAAAGAAGAAGGAAAACAGTCCCTGATCTTTCAAAAAACCTGCGATAGCAAAGGGATAGTACAAACAATTGGGAAATACTAGAAAAGGCCATATCCATGCTCAGCGTAAGTTTTAAAACAGGCATGCCATCATACGGGGCCGCTACAGCGGATTTCAATAAGCCTCTTTCTCTTATTTTGATTTTATCTCTTTGATTTTTCCATCTTCCTTGATCACCAATGGCACTCCTGTGCGAATAGACAAGTCTATTGCTTCTTATAGTATCCTCAGGTATGTGATGGCCACCTTGTTCAACTCGTCCGGCAACTCGTTTGATTGCCAAAAAGGTTGAGATTCTAATGTGCATGGCTCAGAAACTTGGGGTCAAATACCAGAATTTCAGCCAGGTCACCCTGATTAGAAATAGATAAAATTTTCCCGTCAATGGGCTGAAGTAAAATTTTTTTTTGCAGTAGGCTTCTTATTTGTTCTTCATTGAGCTCTATATTTTTATAATTTTTCCAAAGGACAAATGAACATCCCTCTTGCCATTTCGAACAACCATAACCTTTTTTTCCTTTTATAATAAGACATTTACATTTGGGACAATTTCCATAAATTGCTTCATCGATTTTATAAAGATCTCCACCTTCTACGAGTTGTTTAGTAAATTGGGCAATTCCTTTCATGAATTCTTCAACACCAAATTTCCCTTTTTCCATAGCTTTCAATTTTGCTTCCCATTCTCCTGTAAGCTCTGGGGATTTGAGGTGGTGATCTTGAACTAAGGCAATTAAATAACGGCCTAAATCTGTTGCTATGAGAGATTTACCGGATCTTTCGATATATTGCCTTTTGATTAGAGTTTCGATGATAGAGGCGCGTGTAGCAGGAGTTCCGATTCCCTTCTCTTTTAAAGCCTCTTTCAAAACCTCATCCTCAACGAACTTACCTGCTGTTTCCATAGCGCCTAATAAAACATTTTCATTATAATGAGCTGGAGATTTTGTCTTACCCTCAGTTACATAAGCTGCATGGGAGCCTATCTCTCCTTTCTGAAATAATGGAAATTCCTGTGCCTCATGTGTTTGTTTGCTATCCGAATTTTCCTCTGATTTTTTTGGGTAAAGCAAAGTCCATCCAGGAGATACAATCCTCACCCCTTTTGCTTGAAAATTCTTATGATTGGCGCTTCCTTCAATCGAGGTGACCTCTTTGATACATGTGGGATAAAAAGATGCGATCAACCGGATGAGAATGGCATCGTAGACAGATTGAGATTGGTAAGATAACACCGGGGGAAGTTTTCCGGTAGGAATAATTGCATGGTGATCGGTAACTTTTTTGTCATTAATAATCCGATTTGAAAAAGAGAGTTGAGATAAGTTCAAGTATTCAATCTCTTTATTTTTTATCTTCTTTAAATGAGTCAATATCTGAACAATCTCTCCTTTCATATCTTGGGTCAGATAACGAGAATCAGTTCGAGGATACGTGATTAATTTTTGTTCATAAAGGGTTTGTGCAGTCTGTAGAGAGTCTGCGGCTGTCATTCCATATTTTCGGTTCATTTCTCTTTGGAGCTCAGTCAAGTCATAGAGTAATGGAGCATGTTCATTCTCTTTTTTAGTTGTGACTTTATCGACAATGAAAGGAAATCCATTCACAGAATTAAGAGTATTCTCCGCCTCTTCTTTTGAGTGGAAGCGATCTCCTTTTAATTTAAAGCTTACTTCTCGATATTTTGTAAATAATTCCCAAAATGGCTCTGACTTAAAATAGCGAATTTCATCATCGCGGTTAACAATCATGGCCAAAACTGGTGTCTGAACCCTGCCGAGGCTCCATAACATTTTCCCTCTGCCATAACGAACTGTCATGCTACGAGTTCCGTTAATTCCCACGATCCAATCCGATTCGCTTCGACATTTTGCCGCTGCATAGAGATTGTTATATTCATGACTCGGCTTAAGATTTTGAAAAGCCGCTTGAAGAGCTTCTTCGGTTAATGAAGATAACCACAACCGTTTCCAAGACTTTTTGATGCATCCTGACATGAAGAGAATATAGCGAAAAATCAATTCTCCTTCCCTTCCGGCATCAGTAGCACAAATTAATTCAGAAGCTGACTTAAACAATTTTTTGATAACAGCAAATTGTTTGCGCCCTCCTTTATTATCTACTATCTTTAATTCAAATTGACTGGGAATAAATGGAAGAGTGGCTAATGACCATTTTTTTAAACCTGGATCATATTCTTCCGGATCTTTTAATGAAATAAGATGCCCAAACGCCCAAGTCACTTGGTACCCGCCTCCCTCATAGTAACCCTCATGGCGCTTGTTAGCACCTAAGAAAGCTGCGATATCCCGAGCCACCGAAGGCTTTTCTGTTAGAACGACGATCATAAATATGGGTAAAAATTGTAATCACCGAAGTATATCAGGATTTGGCTATTTTTTTGGCATTTGAATCTTGTTTATTTTGCAACCTCTAAGGCTCCATCCACTCTTATCCCAAAATTTCTTGTCTGTGTCAATGATTCATTGTTTCATTGACGCGTTTACCCATTTCCTATATAATGAAATTCATTAGAAGAGGGGATTGTTATATGACATTACGCAAACATTCGGAACATCATGAAAATGAGTTAAGACTAACCTTAGATGGTAGAAAACGAATAAGTCTCGCCAAACTATTGCCTGATTATGATGTTTGTTCTTTTAGAGCTTATACTGAAGGAAACAAAATCATCCTGGAACCCATGGCAGAAATACCAGCACATGAACTTTGGCTCTATAAAAATCCACAGGTGCTAAAGGACGTACAAGAAGGATTGCAGCAGTCGAAAGAAGGCAAGGTACGCAAAAGAGGTTTATTTGCTAAATATGCGCAAGATGATCTTTGAGCTAATATTCACAGAGAAAGCAGACTCACAATTAGACGCTCTAGAATCCTCCAAAAACAAGAAAGTCGTCCTTAAGGCAGTGAAGAAAACTCTCGGATTAATAGAGACTGATTTAAAGCATCAGTCTTTGCAAACTCATGGATACAGTGATTTAGAAGGCGCTAATGGAGAAAAAGTGTTCGAGTCTTATGCACAAAACAGAACACCTGGCGCTTACCGCATATTTTGGCATTATGGACCATTAAAAGGACAAATCACAGTCGTAGCAATTGTTCCTCATCCATAGTTAATTATACCCAGACCTAACTCAACTTTCCTAGTTACGAAAAAAAATGACCGATTTGTCTCGAGAAATCGATCTGTTGTTTGTATTACCCATGCATTATAATTTCGCCAATACTGAGTCACATACTGCATCATAGTATCACAAATAACTTCAAGCAAAAATTTAGCAAAAAAAATTCACAAAATTTTACAAACACCTTATCAGGATTAAAAAATGGCATCTCTTTTCTTGAATTATTGCCTTATAATTTTAAGACGCACTTGTGGTCGGCCAAGTATTTTGATCAGTCATACAGAGCAAAATGGATTCCCAAGAATATTGCCACATTAAGATTTTGAATAGATCATTTCAGAAAGGGTCTCATATCCCATTGTGAAGGCTCTTTCTGCTGCAGTTTCATTGAAATTATTTTTTAATGTTGTGTTTGGGTTAAATTCCAAAAATAACTTTGTTAATTTTTCCAGCCCTGAACATGCAGATTCATGCAGAGGTGTTACATTAAACATCCATTGTTGATCGATTTGTTCGGGATTTTCTTTCAAATAGTTTCTGATGATATCGAGATGATTTAGATAAATACGATGACATTCTCCATGCTTTTTTGCAATTTTTTGAGCAACTATAACTAAATTTTCTAATTTTGTTGGAATTGGACAATCGTAGCTAATTTTTATAATTTCTAATCTTTCCAAAAGATTAAAAAATTTACCATTATCTTCCTCATTAAAGTTGTTGTCTTTTCCATTGAGATTGAGAATTTCATCTCTGATTTTATTTATTCTCACTTGATCATTGTTATCTATGATCTTTATGATTTCATCATATTGATTAATTAAATTTTCAAATGAGTGAATAGAAATTAACATGATTTCTCCTTTGTAATTCTATGACGTACCAATTAAAATATTACTTACAGTTCTTTGTTGTGCAGTCTTTTGCAAATTAATATTCTATACTGCTTCCAGTTGAATATTGGAATTTTGGGCTAGCTTGAAAGCTCCCGGGGTTGTGAGATAGGCAAAGGGAGAAGTTTTAAAAAAAAAAAAAGCACATTGGGGGAGACAAACCCCCGGG
>JANWJE010000014.1 GCA_025451995.1 Parachlamydiaceae bacterium
AAGAGGCATTGTATTGATTTAATACTATGCCTCTTGCGATCTCTCAACCGCGGGAGCTTTCAAGCTAGCCCAAAAGTCCAATATTCAACTGGAAGCAGTATATACCGAAACAACTTTAGAGATTTCTTTAGGTTACAATAGTTTTTTATACATTTGATTTGAGGGGGTACTCGGCAGAATGCATTTCACCGACAGCCATTGCTGGTTCTTTATCATCAAACTTACGTCCTCTTGCTCCTCCAAATTTAACTTGAGTTTGTTTGCTTTCTCCTACAGTTTTTTTCCATGCTTTAGCAAAAGGGGTGTTCTCTTCACTAGAATCCACCAAAGTGAATTGATTCTTTTTAAAACAAGAATTTGAAATTAGAAATACAGCACTGACAAGAGCAATTACTCCTAATGCAAGCCTAGAAATGGGATTTAATGAAATTTTTTCAAATGCATTTTTAAAAAAATTTAAACTATTTGTATTTTGAATGATATTAAACATTTGAAACCTCTTATTTATTAACGCGGGTTCTCTCGAATGAGGTGCATTCCTTATCCAGAACTCACTTTTATTAGTTATTAAAAAAAAATGGTATCAAACATCTGTTAAAATAAAATCAAAATGATTTTAAATTTCTGCAAAGATTGACTAGAGGGTAAATGAGAACCCAATAGACATCTTGCATAATTCATTCCCTTGCCCTGGGCATGGGCAAGGGAATGAATTATGCAAGATGTCTACTATTGCGATTAGGGAACATACACGAACTGCCAAGACTCGGAAAAATAGCCAAAAATGAACCTGGTCATCTTTTTTTAAGTGTTTGTGCCAGAATTTATTTTTTGGCCACAGTCTCGACGCTCTTGTAGAAGAATTTGAACCATTTGTATTCCAGCTAAAATCCCCTCTTCATAGCGAAAGTGCGGGTTAAATTCCAATTCAGGGAAATCATTGGGTTGAAGAACATCATCAGCTGTTAAATGAGGAATAAACCGCCGCCCGCATTTTAAAAGCTGTTCTTTTTGATAATCGATCAATTCTTCAATCTGTTTTTCGATTTCACACGATTTCAATGAAAACCACCTTAGACCTGCGTCATTACATTTTCTCAAGCAAAGCTAATTAGGAAGAAGTTTTTTGATAAAACAAGTTTTTGCCTTATTGAACAGATCTATTTTTTTTCCCTTTGCAATTTAAAAAAATCCTTTAGGATTTGAGAACAATAATCAGCTAAGACTCCTGTCCTCACTTGAATCTGGTGGGTGGGGTGGGTCGTTTTAAAAAGATCGACCCAACTTCCATTGGCTCCATGCCTGACATCAGGGGCTCCCCAGACAAGTGTGGGGACGCGGCTTAAAAGCATTGCACCCGCACACATGGTGCACGGCTCAATCGTACAATAGAGAGTAGTCCCTGCAAGGCGCCAATTTTCACAGGCCGCTTCACCAGCCGTAATGCAGAGCATTTCGGCATGTGCAGTGGCGTCTTGCAGCATTTCTACCTGATTATATCCCCGAGCGATGACGTGCTTATCCTTGACGAGGACGGCGCCTACAGGAACCTCATCGGCCTTGAAGGCTTTCCATGCTTCTTTCAACGCCTCAAGCATAAATTTTTCATCATCATTTCCAGGAATGATATGATAGGGAAAATTATGCATGCTTTTCTTGCAGTTTTCTTTGCAATTGAGCCACTTGTTTTTTGAAGTTCTCAACATCCGTGACATACTTTTTTTGCAATCCGGAGAGTTTTTTTTCATATTTATCAACCATTCGAGCCATCTCTCTTTCGTAATTTTTTTGAATCGATTCGGCATTCATTTTGAGGTCGATTTGCTTTGCTTGCTCTTCTTTGTTGCTTTTATGCGTATTAGCTAATTGTTGTAAGTGAGTGAACGTCTCTTTTGGGAAAACAACGGAATTAAGGACTGAGAAAAGATACGTTTCAGGCGCTCCAAACTGATCAATGGATGCCCCGATTAACTTCATGGCACTTTCAGGCGCAATTTCTTCCAAATTACTAAAATCAGGATCTATTTTAGTAAGTTCTTGTTCAAAAAACTCATAAAGATCGCTATTTTTCAATAACCAGCGGGAAGTGATAAATTCACCGATCTCTTCCCCTTTTTCTTCTTCTTGAATCGCCTTTAAATAGGCTTCGGCCAATTCCTCTGTGGTCAGTTTATGGATATTCTTGGATGAAAGAAATTTTTTTATAAAATAAGGGTCTTTTTTTAAGTGCTCATTGCGCAAGTCTTTTTTTACAATTTCAATGACATAGGGAAACCATTCTTTTAAATCGGTAAATTTTTCTTTATAATTAGCATCTTTATACATCGAAAGCTCCTATAAGCGTTAAAAAAGGATAAAAGGTATCATTTTCAAATGGAAAAAGCAAGACTGAAGGAGACTTTTACCTTGCCAAAAATTAAGTTCTGGGGTATCATTATAGCATAATTTAAGAGAATTATTTTTCAACTTATAGCCATTTGGCTTTTAACTCACGGGAGAGTCCTAATGTCACTAGACAAAGGTACCAAAGAAGAAATCACAAAGAAATTCCAGCTTCATGAAAAAGACACCGGTTCTGCCGATGTTCAAATCGCTATTTTAACAGAGCGAATCACTGAATTGACTGAGCATCTTAAAAGATCTCCTAAAGATCATGGATCCCGTCTCGCTCTTCTTAAGTTGGTTGGGCAGCGTCGACGCCTTTTAGATTATCTTAATTCTACCGATACTAAACGTTATCAAACATTAATTAACAAGCTAAAATTAAGACGCTAATTCATTTACAATATTCAATTAAAGGGTTACCCGAGTTACCCCAGAGTTAACAAAGGTAACCCTTTTTTATTAAGAGAAGAACAGGAATTATAGAAATCAGAAAACACCCTTTAAACACCTCTCATTTAAAGTCTGCTTTCTGGCTTCTATCCAACCTGCTCAAAAAATCTTCTCTGTCATCAATGACTTCTCTTTACATGGCATTCATCATCTATGTACCTAAAGAGAAAATTAAAATCATCAAATCAAATACTTTATTCGGAGAAATTTTAAATGCAACATGAAACAATGAAAATAAATATTCAAGGACAAGAACTTATTTTTGAAACCGGAAAAATCGCACGTCAAGCCGGTGGAGCGGTTTTGCTTCGCTCTGGTGAAACAGTCGTATTCGCCACCGCTTGTGCAGCTCCTCAGCCCGATCCTAACACCGATTTTTTTCCTTTGAGGGTCGATTACCAAGAAAAATTCTCTTCTGCCGGCAAAACGCTCGGTGGTTTTATAAAAAGGGAAGGACGGCCAACCGAGCGAGAGACTTTAGTTTGTCGTTTAATCGATCGCCCCTTACGTCCCCTTTTTGAAGAGGGCTACTATAATGAAGTGCAAGTTTTAACATATGTTTGGTCTTATGATGGAGTTCACTCTCCCGATCCTTTGGCAATTTGCGCTGCATCAGCCGCTCTTGTGATCTCAGATATCCCTCTGCTCAAGCCCGTCGGCGGAGTTAGAGTCGGTTATGTCAATGGAAATTTCATCGTCAACCCGACCATTGAACAACAAAAGGAATCAAAACTTGACCTCCTGATTGCAGGTACAGAAGATGCCGTGTTGATGATTGAAGGATGTTGCGACTTCCTTACAGAAGAGCAAGTCCTCGATGCGATCGCAACAGGCCATGAAAGTATCAAACAGATTTGCCGGGCATTGGGCCAATGGCAAAGTAAAATTGGAAAGACAAAGAATAAGCAAACCCTACAAATACTTCCGCCCGAACTCCTCAAGTCTGTTGAATCTATTGCAAATCCGCTTCTTGAGAAAGCTCTTCGCCTAGTGGAAAAACAAAAAAGACAAGATGAATTAGCCCTTGTCAATGCGGCAGTCAATGCCTCTCTTTTGCCTGTAGGTGCCGAAGCAAAGTACACAGCTAAAGAAGTGAATGGCGCAATTAAGCAAGTTTCCTCTCAAATGATGAGAAAAATGATTTTGAATGAAAATATCCGTTCAGACGGCAGAACGACGACTCAGATTCGTTCGATCAATGTCGAACAAAGCGTTCTTCCACGAGTCCATGGAAGTTCCTTATTCACTAGGGGAGAAACACAGGCCGTCGCAGTCTGCACGCTTGGCGGGGAAACAATGGCTCAGCGCTTTGAAGACCTAGAGGGTGAAGGAAGCCAGAGATTCTATCTCCAATATTTCTTCCCCCCTTTCTCTGTAGGCGAAGTGGGAAGAATTGGCGCTCCCGGCCGAAGAGAGGTAGGACACGGCAAGCTAGCTGAAAGAGCTCTTCGCGCGATCGTCCCACCTAAAGAACAATTTCCCTATACCATCCGCGTGGAGTCGACAATTACTGAATCCAACGGATCATCCTCCATGGCGACTGTGTGTGGCGGGTGCCTTTCAATGATGGATGCCGGTGTACCGGTTAAAAGACCCGTCGCTGGGATCGCTATGGGACTTATTTTAGAAGGAGACCGTTTTGTCATTCTTTCCGACATATTGGGAATTGAAGATGCGCTCGGCGATATGGATTTCAAGGTCGCCGGCGATCGCGATGGAATCACCGCTTTTCAAATGGACATCAAAGTCGAGGGCATTACCCTTGAGATTATGCGAAAGGCCCTGCACCAAGCAAAAGAAGGAAGAGTGCACATCCTTAACAAGATGTTAGAAGTAGCGCCAACCTATAAATCTGAAATGTCGCAGTATGCGCCGCGCATTGAAACAATACAAATTAAACCGAGCAAGATCGCCATCGTCATTGGCCCCGGGGGCAAGCAAATACGCGCGATCATTGAACAAACCGGCGTTCAAATAGATATCAATGATGATGGCCTTGTCAGTATTGCCGCCGCCGATTTAGAGAGCATTGAAAAAGCTAAAGGCATCATCCATGGACTGACAGCAGATGTAGAAATCGGTAGAGTCTATACGGGTAAAGCCACATCGATTGTTCCTTTCGGTGTCTTTGTTGAGATTCTTCCCGGAAAAGAGGGCCTTTGCCATATCTCTGAATTTGATACTAGCCGAATAGCCAATCTAGCGGATTTTGTCAAACAAGGGGATATGCTAAGCGTTAAGGTGTTGGACATCAATGAACGAGGCCAAATCAAATTAAGCCGCAAGGCAACCATGGCTGGTTAAATCAAAAACATTAAAGGTCACACCTATGAGAAAGAAATGTATATTGATTATCACTTGCTTAATCACTAGTTATTTAAGTGCTTATGAAAATGATATTGTAGAAAACACACCACAAAATACGAATCGCTATCAAATGCAGGTTTCTTATTCAGATGTGGGCAATCTAAACTGTATAGCTGTTTTGGATACTGAAAATGGCACAGTTTGGGTAGCTAGGAATGATTATTATCTTGGTTGGGTTTGGAAAAAACTTCCTCCACTCCCTCAACAAGAATAGACCCCTTGCATAACCTAACTCACTTTACGCACTCAGAGTGCGTAAAGTGAGATCTTAAATTGCAACCACCTTGTATACCCTCTTAATCTCGATCTTGATCATGATCTTAATCTTGCTTTTCTTCAAATTCTTAGGGGTTGGAGACCTATACTGCTTCCAGCTGAATCTTGGACTTTTGGGCTGCTTCAAAGCCCCGGGGTTGAGAGATCGCAAGAG
>JANWJE010000015.1 GCA_025451995.1 Parachlamydiaceae bacterium
AGCCCCGGGGTTGAGAGATCGCAAGAGGCATTGTATTGATTTAATACTATGCCTCTTGCGATCTCTCAACCGCGGGAGCTTTCAAGCTAGCCCAAAATTCCAATATTCAACTGGAAGCAGTATATTCCTTCTACTTACTTCCATTCCTTCTTGTAGGAATGCTTTGCTTCCAATGAAAGAGATTGGTTGGATCATATTTGTTCTTAATCTTGATTAAGCGGTCCACATGCGTCCCATAATATAAAGGGAGATACTTTCTTCCTAGTGTGTAGTCGACCATGTTGGCATAGCAAAGCTTTGAAACTTCATTAGGGATTTGATCATAAAATTTTTGGCTTAAGGCCAGTATGTCATTGCTTAATTCCGGAATGTCCCAAAAGTAAGCTTGTTGCCACCATCCGAAAGCTTCTCGAGGGAAGAAGGCTGTATCTCCATTTCTTACTGCACCACCTAGAACCTCGAAATTAAAATAGGCGACAAAATCGGGATTGATTTCTTCTAATTTTTCAAAAAAACGAGTCACCTCCATGATCACTTTTTTATTTACGGGTTTCATTAATATTCTCGATTTATTCTTATTAAAGGGAAGTGAAGATTCAACTGCCCAATATTTGGAAATTTCTAAATAAGATCCAGTGAAAGTCTGCACTTTTGGTTTTAAATGCTTAAATGCTTTTTTCCATTCATTAAAGGGTTCTTTTCCAATTTTTAAACCATGAACACGAATGACTAGCGGAGCTGTTTCGTCAGGAATAGCACACAGTTCTTGTGGGTGGCGAATCCCTAAAACAGAGGTGATAGTATCTGGTAAATCTTGCACCCAATGTTGCCATGTTTCAAAAATATCTGGGATTAGTCGAAAATCCCACTCCCAGGAGAGCTCATAAAATGTGACAATAGGAATTTCAACCATATGGAAGGTGAGTCCCAGCACAATCCCATACGAACCATTGCCGGCCCCTCGCATCGCCCAAAATAGATCGGGATAACTTTGCTGGTTGACTTCAATGATATTTCCCTTCGCATCCAGCACTGTCAAACTTTTAATAGCATCACATGTCAAACCATAAGGACGGCATAAAAAACCAATCCCTCCACCCAAGGCTAATCCGGCCACTCCCACTGAGGGACAAGTGCCTGTTGGAATGGCAAAACCTAAACGGCCAAGCTTCTCAATCACATCTCCCAGGCGCGCTCCTGCGCCAATGTAGACCTCTTTGTTTTTAATATCAGGCTGAATTGTATTAAAATGGCTAAGATCGAATATAAAATCGGACGAAAGGGATCCCGGTTCAAAGCAATGACCTCCGGAGCGTATAGCAAAATTAAGTTGATGATTTTTTAATTTTTTAAGGAGGGTTTGCGCTTGTTTGTTTGTTTTTGGTGTGAAGATTGCGAGCGGGAAATAGCTAAAGCGTTTATTGTAATCTAGTCTTGCGGTATTGTATTCAGAATCCTCAGCATAAATTCCATATGGTAAGTTTTTTAACTCGGAGGGGATCGACACTCTGCAATGCATTTCGTTCGTTTGATTGCATTCTCGCTGTTTGTGAAGTAATTCGCCATTTAAGACTGAATGTCCTGCAAGAATCAACATAAGAAACAACATTTTCATAAAGCCTCCCTAAAATTAAAATATTTTTTGATACCTTAAAAAAAATATTTTCTCAACATCAAAATACATATGAATTAATTTGTAAATAATCTTAAAATAGTTTAAAATCTTTTATTTAAAACTTTGAGAATATTATGAATAATATCTTCAACTATAACTTTTTAGATGCTTTTGGAACTTCATTTAGAAAATTTATTATTTTGTCTTTGAATAAAATTGAAAAAAAAACCATTCAAGTTAGTTTGGCGGTTTTTTCTTTTTTTACTCTAGTCGGAATTGCTTATTATATTTTTAAAAAAGGGCAAAGCTTAAAAAAGGAAACTGAAATCTCAAAAATCAATCAATATGCAAACAAATTTTTTAAGGATAAAATAGAGGAAGATGAAGAGTTTGGTTTTGAGACTTCTTCTAAAAAAAATAGCCCAAATGAAGAAATAAAAGATGAAAAATTACCTGTTGATTCAGCTAACCTTAATAAAACTGAACCTAAAGAGGATCAGCCTGTTAAAAAAATGTCACGAAGAACAAAAATTTTAAAAGAAAAATTAGAAAATTTATTGAAAAAAAAGGGAAAAGTTTTAGGGGACGCGATCGATAATGGCGATTGCTTTTATGATTCATTTGCAGCTAATTTGAAGCCTATTTTGAAAAGAGAAGTGACAATCAAAGAATTGAGAGAAAAAGTTAGAGCAGAAGCTGTAAGACTTTCTAAAGGCCCAGAGCATGAAAATTGGATTAAAAAAAGTGGACTGGTAGATGATTATACCACCTACCTGAAAGAGGTTGGATTTACTTATGAGGAAATCTTAAAAAAAGATTTTCCCTTCAAAGGTATCTATCCACCTTGGGGCCTACCCAATTTAGAGGGAGTCATCCTATGTAGCATCTACAAGGTTAATCTAATCGTGCACACGGTCGGCTGCCTGGATGACCATGATCTTAACAATGAAGAAAATTTTTATGAAGGACTAGAAGAATACCCAGCCGCAGATTTACCCTATGAAAATAGCATAGAAATAGCGATTTATCCGGGCCACTTTATGCCGGTATTTCCAAAATGATGAATCAATTTATTAAAACGCAAAAGACAATTTTACAGCTTTTAATATGCATTTTTTTAGCCTTTATTCTAGGTCAAAGTCTCAGTGTTGGAATCATTTCTTTTTTTTACACTGTTAGCAATACCTTTATCAATTTGCTCATTTTTATCCTTCCATTCATCATTTTCAATTTTATCTTTAATGCTTTGCTGAATCGGGCGAAAGGCTCTCTTTCTTTAATAGTATTAATCTTTGCAGGGGTCACAATATCAAATTGTGCGGCTTTAATGATTTCTTATTTTTTCTCTGTATCGGCTTTACCTTTTTTATCATTTTCATCATCTATAGGATTTTTAGACAGCCTGCAATCAGAGATTCAACCCTTATTTTCTCTGGAATTTCCCCGCTGGATTGGAACTGAGAATGCATTGGCATTGGGATTGTCTTTGGGAATAGGATTCAGTTATCTAGGAGAAAAGAGTCAAATAAAAAAAAATATAGAATCAGCAGCCAAACAACTGAATTGGGCAGTTTCTTTTTTTTTAAATAAAATATTTATTCCTTTACTCCCTCTTTATCTGTTTGGATTCTGTTTAAAATTAAGTTATGACCAATCCCTTGTCTTATTATTTAAACAATTTGGTAAAATTTTTCTTTTAAGCTTTAGTTTGGTTGGCTCCTATTTATTCTTTCTCTATTGGATTGGATCAAATTGCAATCTCAAAGAGACATTTAAAAATATTGGCGAAATGCTTCCGGCAGGTGTGATGGGATTTAGCACCATGTCTAGTGCAGTCACAATGCCCGTAACAATTGCATGCGTAGAAAAATTGACAAAAGACCGCAGTTTTACGCAACTGATCATTCCCTCGACTTCCAATATTCACATGCTTGGAGACGATTTGAATTTGGTGGTGATCTCGATGGCCCTTTTATCCTTTTTCTCATTGCCATGGCCCGGCTTGATGGAATTAATTCCTTTTGCATTTGCCTTTTCTCTTGCCAAATTATCATGTGTCGGTGTTCCGGGAGCGAGTGTTTTAGTCGTTTTGCCAGTCCTTCAAAATTATCTTGGATTTTCTCCAGAAATGATCACTCTTTTAACAACTATTTACATCTTGCAAGACTCTTTTGGCACTGCTGCCAATGTGATGGGAAATGGGGCCTTTGCCTTATGTATTCACCGCCTCTTTAGACAACCGGAAAAAAGTTTGGAAGGGGAGTTGATTTAAAAATTAGATATGCTCGTTTCTTACTCTTTCCAGGGATTGACAAACGTTGATTGTTTTAAGCCAGTCCTTATCCGTTCTTTTAAAAGAAAATTTGATCGGGAGTTAAGAACTTTTAAAACTTGGGGGTAATTGCTAAATTGATTGTACAAAGACACGAGACCTAAAAACCTTTCTAGATTTGGAAATAATAGCACATTATCTAAATCTATTTTTTTCTCCATTAATGAGTTATAAATATCTTTAGCAAACATTATAGGCCTAATATGATCTTCATATGTTGGTTTGTTATTTAAGCATTTAATAATTTCATTATTATCAGTAGAGCTCATTATTTTATATATATTAGGATCTATGTTTGTGATTATTGCCTGTATAGCATCGCATGTAGAATTCGTTTGAAATCTTAGTTGTTCATTGGCGAGATCAGCGATTGCTTTTACAAACTCAAATTTTGCTTTTAAAGATTCTGGTAAATCATGATCATGTATTTTATTCAATGTTTTTTTTGCATTTATAATATTTTTACAGTCTTCATCATCCAAACCTTGATTATCATCGAATTCTTTCTGTGTTAAATAATTGATATCGATTTTCCAAAATTTTTCATCTAATTCGTCAAAAATTTTTTTTATTTCAATCAGACGATCGATTTTTTCTTGAACCTCGCGAGTAACTGTAAAGTCTTTAATATCTTGGGGTAAATTTTTCCACTCCTTTAGCCACTCAGGCTTAGAAAATAGATTGTTGGTTAAGAGATTTTGATCTTGGGATTGTTTAAATTTCTCTGCAATTATCAAGTCGCTTTCTAGTTTTGCCATAGCAGGAATTTCACCGTTTAAATCTGCTAGTCTATTAAAGAGCTCATAACCTTCGATTTTTTTTAAACGTTCATGACCCCAATCCACTTTAAGATTTTCTTTGAGTGACCAACGAATACGAGATATATTATTGATAAATAGTTTTTCTTCTAAAGTTAAAGCATCAGGATTCTTTTCCACTATCTTTGAGAGTTCATCAGGTCTAGATTGTAGTAAACTTTCAAAGCTCACTTCTTTAGATAAAAATTGGATTTGAAGATGTGAAGGCAATCGATTCCAGTCATACATCATTGGACTTGTCTGATCGTTATTGATTAATGCGTAGCAAAAGCTAATATTTCTACTATTTTCTAATCCCTTATAATTTTCTGTGAGATTATTATAACAACTATTAATTCTGTGCAATTCTTCTAGCATGGGTATGTTTTTTGAAAAATTATCGAAGTTCGATAATTGATAGGCTTCTTCGAACCCAGGAATTAATAGTCGCGCTTGTTTAATTTCTAAATCACTTAAAGAAAGACTTTTGATGAGATCTTCAGCTTCAAAAATAAGGGGAAAATCGAATGTATTCTCTTCCAAGCTTTTCTTTTTAGATTCTAGGAAAATCGATGGGTCAATATTGCTGAAATCAGAAAATTTACTTTCGAGATTTTTTAACTTGTCGGGGATTTTATCAGCGTACCATTCACGATAAATATTTTTTTGATAATTTGTGGGCACTGCGTAAGGATCTATTTTACTCTCAATATTTTTTATTTCTTGATGAGCTTCATAAAATTGATTCCAATTTTGAAACAATGTTGGGTTGGCGATGATTTCTTCTAATGATTGTATTTTTTGAAAATTCATTATTCTTTCTCTTTGCACCACTCCGATTGATTTCAATGCATAAAATTCGTCTTCGCTCAAGAGAAAGTCATACTCGGCTGGTGGAAAAGCAATTTGGTTGTTCAGTAATAATAATGCAGAATAGTTTTTTGGTGGTGAAGAGGGGGGAGCACCGGGATATTTCTTTTGATAGGCTAATTTTGTATATTCTTCATAATTTTTTGGGAATTCAGGAATGCCATTATTTTTCAAATATCGTAAACACCTTATCCTATGACCTGCATGATAAACATTGGATGTTAAGCTCTTTGCAGCAGATTGATAAGAATCCATTTTTGATTTTACTTTATCAATTCCATAGGCGGTAAAATTTTTATCATTATTAATCGCCGCTTCTTCGCTTGGTGGTATTTTTTCATATAAATCTTTGAGTTGTTGTTCATTAAATATTGGAAAAATATCAGAACTATTGATTTTTTTATCAAAAGTGTTATTAAAAATTTGTATTATCTTTGTAATTTGTACATTGTCGCAGTTCTTTAATTCTTTAATTACATAATTTTTAATGTCATTTTCATTAACGACTTCATACATTCCAAGCTTTGCAAGGAAAGGAAGAAAAGAAAAACGTCCCTCTCTAAAATAGATGTCTTGATTGATTCTTTTATAGATTCTTCCATTGATTGTTGAATTCGACAAATTGGCTAAATTAAGTTCAACAGCCGTTTTATTGTCATTTCTGAAAAAGTTTATATTAAACATCAATAAACTCAATATAACATTCATGATTAATTATATTCTTTGTTTATTAATTTTGTTTAAATTTAAATATACACAAGAAAACTCAAAAGTTTGGCAAGTACCATGATAAAAGCAAGTGTTTATCACACAGAAAGATCAACGATGGAAATGATGTAACGATATAACGATATTTTTAAACCTCTCATGCTTTGA
>JANWJE010000016.1 GCA_025451995.1 Parachlamydiaceae bacterium
TCAAAGCATGAGAGGTTTAAAAATATCGTTATATCGTTACATCATTTCCATCGTTGATCTTTCTGTGTGATAAACACTTGCTTTTATCATGGTACTTGCCAAACTTTTGAGTTTTCTTGTGTATATTAACACACAGAAGAAGCAAAGATCGCAAAGAAAAGCTCATGCCACTTAGCGATTTATCGCTAAGTGGCAGAATCTGCATTTTGTTTTTTTTGAAACAAAATGCATGTGTCTCTTTGCACCTTGGCGCCTTTTTGTATTTCTTTGCGTTAAAGCTTGTTTATCTCGTTATCATGCGATACGAAAGCACGAATGGTTTAACAAAAAATTCAATTTCTTTCAAAGTCTAAACAGGAAGATGCGGACATACTCCCTGCATTTATTCATATTTATCCTTTTCATCAAGAAATCATTCAGTTATACTCTCCCACATGTCTAAAATCCCTTATCGCGAATTTCATCTTTTTAGCCTTTTAGAAGGCTATTCGGCGCAAAACCTTCCGCTGGATTTATTTATCAGCAAATATTTTCGCAGCCATCCCTCCTTGGGTTCCAAAGACCGAGGCTTTATTGCCGAAACTGTGTACGCACTCATACGTTGGCAGGGTTTACTCGATTTTTATACGAAAATCCCTACCTGGGAAGCTCGATATTCTATTTTTAAGACCATTGAATGGGAGAATATACAGAATAATCCCGAGATCCCAGATTCAATTAGGGTCAGTTTTCCCCCTCAATTATTTGACTTAATGGTAAATAATTTTGGAAAAGAACAAGCGCAACAGCTTTGTTTAATCTGCAATACTCCTGCACCTACAACAATCAGAACAAATACCCTAAAAATTAGCCGCGAAGATCTTTTAAAAAAATTAAGCGAAAATTTTGAAGTCACACCTGCCAGTCAAGCTCATCAAGGGATTCACTTTCTCAAAAAAACGAATTTTTTTAATTTAGATGAATTTAAAAAGGGTTTTTTTGAAGTTCAAGATGAAGGAAGTCAACTCCTAGCCGATTTGATGGAGATCAATGGAGGAGAGCAAGTGTTAGATTACTGCGCAGGCTCAGGGGGAAAGACGTTGGCTTTTGCCGCTAAAATGCAAGGCAAAGGGCAAATTTACGTCCATGATATCCGCACGTTTGCTTTACAAGAGGCAAAAAAAAGGCTCAAGCGCGCAGGCATTCAGAATTATCAACTACTTCTTCCCGAAGGTCCTCAACTTTCAAAATTAAAAAAGAAAATGGACTGGGTATTGGTAGATGCACCCTGCACTGGCACTGGAACTTTAAGAAGAAATCCCGATATGAAATGGAAATTTAGTTTAGAGATGTTGGAGAGATTGATCAGCCAGCAAAGAGTCATTTTTGAAAAAGCGCTGAGTTTTCTCAAGCCCAATGGACGTATTGTCTATGCCACCTGCAGCCTTCTAAAAGAAGAGAACCAAATGCAAATCGATCACTTCTTGCGAACATATTCTCTGGAATTAGTCGGAAAACCTTTTCAAACTCTTCCCTCAACCGGGGGGATGGATGGCTTCTTTGGGGCTGTTCTTAGGCGCAAATAAAAGTCTTCTTGTATGAGCAAGATATTGGGAGATTAGTTAGAGAGATTTTTGGTTAAATCTGCAATCTTCTTTTCAAGATCATTGGTCGGGATGAAGTGAGAATGATTCAAATACAGGTAACCACTATCAAGCTTTGGAGGCATCTCATGCATCACTTCTTTTTCGAGCTTTTCCCAGTTATTTTCAAAATCTTTAACCTTGAAATATTCTTTAACGACTAATTCCTCTTTATGTGTTTGAAGAAATGCCTTTCTTTTCAACCTGTAATTTTCGACAAAATTTTGCCACTCAGCAACTTTCATACTCGATGCCATGAGACTATTGGTTCCATCAAAAAAAGATTTAAGCGACCTAAATGGCTTTCTGGGCTTCACTTTCCATTCATGCCCATATTTATCTTCTAGTTCTTTCACATCTGGATTTTGATACCAAGCACCCATGATAAAGGCAAAACCTGTTGCCAGGGTGTGGCGGAAAATAGATGTCACTCTTTCAAATAGCCTTAACATCCATGTTGGAGGATTAAAATTGATGGCGTTTAATATTTTTCGAGTTGCCAATTGAGAAGGAAATTCTGAATTCTCAAGGTCAAGGCCTGCATTTGATGCAACTTCACATGTATATTTTGAGCAATTTCTTGTCATTAAACTAAAGAATAGATTGTGTGTTTTTTGATCGGTCTCAATTTTATTAGCTTTAATGGTCTCATAAGTTTCTTTATCAATGCGAATTCTAGTCGATCGATGCGTATTAGGTTTAAAAAATTCACGGTGATCCGGGCTATTTAACTTCCCCACAGAATCGCGCAACATGGCGACGGAATAGATTTCACCGCATAATCCTGCACTAATCACTTCCCCTTTGTCATCAATCAATCTTACCCAATTGTGATTGAGTCCTTCGGTTGTCGTCATGACATCTAAATAAAAGTTTCCATCATGATTTTTTAATTTTCCGCATGGGGTGAGTGTTGACCATTCAGACATCGATTGAGAACGTATTCCACTGCTATCAATACGGTATTTACTTGTAGATAATTTCCATGAAAGAGGTTTGTCACCGAAAAGCTTTTCTTTAGCTGCACTCCAAAGTGTCGATTTGCCATCGATGAAGAGTAGAGGCTCATCGCTATCCTTCGAAGCAAAACTCATTCTCGATCCCTCCCAATCCTCATGATCTATCTTCCAATTAATCCCCTCCATGTAGTCGACAAGTTCATTTTCTTTTATCATTTCGATGAATTCAGGATATTTTTTCTGTTGTTCTATGCTTAACCCCAAATTTTCAAGGGATTTAGAGAGATTTATATCGATAGAAATTTGAGAATGATTTTCAGGTTCCGGGCAATGATAACAAAAAAGATCGCTAACCGAACTTTTTGAAATAGAATACATTAATTAAAACCTTTTTTTACTATACGTGATTAATTGTAACATTATACTTTAATCAGATTATTAAATTAATATTAAATTAACATTAAAAAAAAGGCTAGATTTTAAGTTGTTCTTTAACCTGGCTAGAGATATGATTTATACTCCTTCCAGCTGAAAGCTGGAAAATTTAACAAGGAGGCGGCCTGATTTTGCATCAGGGAAGCCGGTGCCGAAGCAGCACAACTTGGAATGTGTTGTGCGATGCAAGCGGATGCAAAAGCAGAGCCAAGCCGACGCAGTAAAGTTTCCAGGTTTCAACTAGACGGAGTATATCAAAAAAAGGACTTAAACACTCTTATGATAAAAACATTCATTATTTTTCTTATTCTTAGCCTAGCTTCTCTCCAGGCAGCCTCATCTGAAAGTCGACTTTTTCAGAAAAAAGGAGAGAGTAAAATTTTAATCAACAATCGCATCTTGGCAAGAATCAATGGTAAACCCATCTCGACGTATGACTTAATGAAGAAAATGGATTTATCTTTTTATCGGCAATACCCAGAATATGCCTCTTCAATTGATGCCCGCTATCAATTCTATCAAATGAGTTGGAGAGGCGCTCTGTCGGATATGATCGATAAACAACTCATTCTAGCTGATGCCCAAGAGAGCAAAATTGAAGTGACGAGTGGAGACGTGAGACAAGAAATTGAAACAGCCTTTGGACCCACCGTCATTGCAAACCTCGATAAGGCTGGTTTTTCCTTTGATGAAGCATTCAAAATGATGCAAGAAGAAATTATGATCCGCCGCTTAATCTCCGGCCGTGTCCATTCGAAAGCCATACGCCTTGTCACTCCTTTCAAGGTGCGCCAGGCCTATGAAGAGTACATTAGCGATCCATCTAACGCAAAACTTACGCAATGGAATTATCGCATCCTGACAATTAAAGAACGGAACTTAGAGAAAAGTGAAGAATGCGCAAAAGTGGCTTATCAACTGTTGATGGAAGGGATCCCTTTAGATTCAATTGTAGAAAAATTGAAAGAAAGCCAACTGATCGGGAAAAAAGGACAAGCCACCCTTTCTAACCTCATTAAACAAAATGAAAAAGAGATTACTAAAGATTATAGCACATACATCACCCTTTTGGATGCCGGGATGTACAGTCAACCTTTTTCCCATAAAAGTCGAACCTCTAGCGCAATTGTCTACCGCATTATTGCGGTACAGGAAAAAATCCCCGGCGGGATTCCTCCTTTTAAAGAATTGGAAAGCAGATTAAAAGAAAAACTCATGGACAAAGAAATTGACCGGGAAACCGATCAATATCTCGCTAAATTAAGACACTATTACCATATAAAGGATGAAGACATCGAAACTTCTTTACCATCTAACTATCAGCCTTTTATATTAAAATAATGTATAAACCTAGCGAGTTAATGCCCTTTCTCAATCAGTTGGGAATTTATCCTAAAAAAGGGCTTTCACAAAATTTTTTGATCGATGGAAATATCATTCAAAAAATTTTATCCTCATCGGAAGTCAAGCAGGGCGACATTGTTTTAGAAATCGGGCCGGGCCCAGGTTCATTGACACAAGCATTGCTTGAAAAAGAAGCGAGTGTCATCGCTGTTGAAAAAGATCAGATTTTATCAGATGCCTTAAGCAGGTTTCAAACCCCTAAGAATAATCTTGTCATCTTTAACGAAGATATTATGACTTTTGATATGGAAAAGGAATTTGGAAAACGGCTGCAATCCGGTCAAAAAGGAAAAGTCATCGCCAACCTTCCCTATCACCTCACAACGCCTATTTTGTCAAAATTAATTCCCATGAATCATCTTTTTTCCTCAATCACAGTGATGGTTCAAGATGAAGTAGCTAGAAGGATGACTGCTAACCCAAACACTTCAGAGTACAGTTCCCTCACTCTCTTTTTGCAATTCTATTCCAATCCTTATTACGCTTTTCATGTTAGCCGCAATTGCTTTTATCCGGCACCAAAAGTGGATTCCGCTGTCGTCGTTTTACCATTGCATTCCCCTCCCCTCGATGACAAGGAAGCGGAATCTTTTTTTAAAATCACTCGCACAGCCTTCGAACACCGAAGGAAAATGTTAAGAGCCTCCCTTAAAAATCTTTTTTCACCAAAAGTGATAGAGGAAACATTAGTAAAAATTGGGCAAAATCCACTCGCTAGACCGGAAGTGCTCTCTTTGGAAGAATTCTTAAAATTATATGAGCTTTTGCACGAAGATTCACTCATCTGACAATTTCTCAATTGCTTCTCTTATTTGTGGAATAAGTTTGGGTAATGCTGTTTGAATAGTGCTCCAAACTATATCATGATCGACATCGAAATAAGCATGAATCAATTGGTTTCTCATTCCAATGACTGCTTTCCATGGAATCTCCGTAAATTTACTCCTAGTTTGGATTGTTATGGCTGAAGCTGCTTCACCAAGAATTTCGAATTCGCGCATTATAGCCGAAGCAAAAAAGCGATCTGAATCTAGCTGTCTTCTAGTTTTCCCTTCACAAAACTTTTGAATCGCAATAGAACAATCAAGCATATGTTGAAAGCGTACTAGGTCCCGATTAACCATAAATTGACTGGGCTTGAATAAGAACATCATTTCTGAAATAGCGACTAATTCCTTTCTCAGTCCTTAAATCAGCCTTTCTTTGTATAATATTACTTAATTCTTCTTCCATAAACACAATATCAAATAAAGTGGGGATATGATCGGGTTGAAATTCTACTAAAAAATCCACATCGCTTGTTTCAGTGAATCTATCTGTGAGTACAGATCCAAAAAGAGACATTTTTAGAATATGATTTTTTTGGCAAAAATTGTTAATTTTATCTTTTGGAATAAGTATTTTTTTAGCACTCATTTTAATTTATTGGTTTTTTACCTGCATAATTTGATATATACTCGTTCTACTTCAAACGTAGAAATTTTTACAAGGAGGTGGCCTTATTTTGCATCAAGCGTAGCTGGTGCCGAAGCAGCACAACTTGAATAAGTTGTGCGATGCAGGCAGATGCAAAAGAAGAGCCAAGCCGACGTAGTAAAATTTCTACGTTTGAAGTAGAACGA
>JANWJE010000017.1 GCA_025451995.1 Parachlamydiaceae bacterium
ATTGAGCATATTCAGTGCTTTTTTCAAAGGGCACCAACGCACGCAATCGATGGTCTTTTGTTCAATCATTATATCGTTCCATCATTTCCATCGTTAATTTTTGCTTTGGAAGGAACTTTCATTAGGCCAAATTTTGAATCACGAAAACTATACTCATTTGTGTGATGAGCCCTAAGATATGCTAATAAAAAAATCTTTCGGCTTTAAGAATTCTTGACTTTAATCCTTTTTTTCTCTAATTTATCAGGTGTTTTTCATCATGGCGATCGTAGCTCAGTTGGTTAGAGCATTGGATTGTGGTTCCAAGGGTCGCGGGTTCGAGTCCCGTCGATCGCCCAATTATCTCCTATGACAATCTGGCAAGCATTTCTTTTAGGCATCATCCAAGGCATTACCGAGTTTCTCCCTGTGAGCTCTTCGGGCCATTTAGCTCTCTTTCAATCTCTGCTTGGACTCGAACACCCCAAAAATTACATTTTCTTCGACTTAATCTGCCATTTAGGAACGTTGTTCGCCATCATCCTCATTTTTTTTCAGGTCATCAAAAAAAGTCTAAATATTTATCACTCAAACTTTTGGCAAGTGTTTATTGGCACACTCCCCCTTTTCCCGCTAGTGCTTGTTTTAAAACCCATTCAATCGATATTTAATGATCCTCGATTTTTAGGGCCTTGTTTTATTTTTTCCTCTATTTTGCTTTTTTTAAGTCAAACGACTCGCTTGTCGCAACAACCAAAAAAATGGCGCGATTCCCTTATGATTGGCATGTTTCAAGCGATAGCCATTTTACCCGGTATTTCTAGAAGCGGAGCAACAATTTCCGCTGCGCGGATGCTTGGGTGGAATAAAGAAACCGCTATCCAATTTTCTTTTTTGCTCGCCATTCCAGCAATTCTTGGAGGCATTATTTTAGAATCGGGAAAACTTTGGAAAGAAGGGGTCGAAATCTTTTCATTAGATCTCTCCATCTATTTTGCAGGTTTTTTCACTTCTTTTTTGATTGGCCTCTTTTCTCTCTGGATATTAATTCGCTGGCTCGTTCAAGATATGTGGTATTATTTTGGATGGTATTGCCTTCTTTTGGGAATTGTGACAACTTTATTTTATGGCGCGAAAACCTAAACAAACGAAAAAAGACATTAAAAAAGAAAAGGAATCTCTTCCCTGGACCACACCGGAAACAAGAGGTTTTCTTGTTTTTGCTTTTGCAATTCTTTTATTCTTAAGTTTAATAAACTTTGCTGTAGCGCCTGAAGCTAGAAATCTTTTGGGTTTAATGGGCCATACCCTAGGATGGTTATTTCATGCTCTTATCGGTCTGAGCAGCTATCTGCTTGTTATCTATATTGGATGGATGGGATGGCGTCTTTTATTTAGTAAATCCCTGCGGTTTTTATGGCTTAAAAATATATATGTCGCGATTGCGATTATCTCGTTTTCTATGCTTTGCAGTGTGCTGGAAAGCGATGCTCCTCAGTTAAGCAAAACGATTGGAGAAACCTTTTACCCCGGTTTATGGAAAAATGGAGCGCGCTACCACTTAGGCGGAGCCCCCTTTTATTTTATCTATAGAGATCTCCCGGCCTTTAATTTAAATCACATTTTTAATACCGTTGGAGTCTCCCTCATTTTCTCCACCACATTGATCGCTAGTTTATTTTTCCTTTTTAAAATCCGTTTAGTCTCATTATTCCAAAACATCCTTCGATCCCTGCATCATGCCCGAGAAGCAAGACTTGCGACCTATCCGACGGCCATTCCTATTAAAGAAGAGAAAAAAGGAATTTCCATACCGGCAAAAGAAGAAAAAAATCAAGAAAGCGACTTTATGCGTTTTGTCAAGTTGAGAATTCCCTCCTATTCTCAAGAGACTGTTGTTAAACCTTTAACCGTTTCACCATCATCAGACCTCCTAGCCATTCAGCCTGAAAAAAATCTCAAAGAGCGCCCCTCCCTTTCTAGAAAAGAACAACACGATGATTTAGTAGAAGAGGCCCTCTCCCATCAAAATGCAAAGGTAAAAAGAAAGGAAACCCTCATTACTCCCCCCATTGCCCACATGATTGTTGATGAAGATGGAAGAGATGCTTTTAAAAAACCAAATGAAAACCAACCTCCTGAAAAACGCACCAAAAGAGACGCGGCAATCCTTGCACAAACTGTATATAATGGCGATTTTAAAAATTATAACCTCCCTTCCTTAAGTTTATTGACAAATGCCAAAAAAGGGGACCAAACATCCATTAAAAAGGACTTAAAAAGACAAGCCGAAGTTCTTGAAGAAACGCTCTTAAGTTTTGGAATAGAGGCAAAAGTAGGACAAATCAATTGCGGTCCGACGATCACCTCCTTTGAGGTTCATCCAGCTATTGGAGTTAAGGTACAGAAAATCAAAACATTAGATAACGACATCGCTTTGAACATGGAGGCAAAATCGATTCGCATTATCGCCCCCATCCCAGGTAAAGCGGCAGTTGGAATAGAAGTGCCCAATCCCCAACCGCAAGAAGTGGGCTTCAAGGAAATGCTCCACTCTTATCAACAGGGGGGCCATAAATTTAATATCCCCATTTTATTAGGACAAGCAGTCAATGGCGATTATGTGATGAGTGATCTAGCAAAAATGCCCCATTGCATTATTGCAGGAGCTACCGGGTCTGGAAAATCAGTCTGCATTAACACAATCATCATGTCCATTTTATTTAACGCAAAACCCGATCAAATTAAATTGATCATGGTTGATCCAAAAAAAGTGGAGTTAACACCTTATTCAAAACTGCCCCATATGCTAGCTCCAGTGATTACCGAATCTCAAGGGGCTGCCGCAGCCCTGAATTGGATGGTCAAGGAAATGGAAAACCGTTATGAAATCTTGAAACTTCTTGGCGTTAGGAACATCGATGGGTTTAACAAACGGACAATCAACCGCGAAGCTGAAGAGAAACTCGAGCGGGAAATTCCCTCTTTTATGCCCTTTATTGTCGGGATCATCGATGAGCTGGCCGATTTAATGATGGTTGCAAGTCAAGACATTGAAACACCAATCGCCCGTATCGCTCAAATGGCAAGAGCCGTTGGAATTCATCTCATTTTAGCAACTCAGCGCCCCTCGCGAGAAGTCATTACAGGATTAATTAAAGCAAATTTTCCCACACGCATCTCTTTTAAGGTAGCAAGCCGAGTGAATAGCCAAATTGTTCTTGATGAAACTGGAGCAGAATCCCTTCTAGGAAATGGAGATATGCTTTTCTTGCCTCCGGGATCATCCCATCTTCTTAGAGCTCAAGGGGCATTTATTCGCGATGATGATATTCTAGCGGCGGTTCGATCCATCTGTGAACAAGCACCGCCAAACTACGTGATCCAATCCTTTGATCGCTATCATGAATGTGAGGGAATAAATGGTTCTTTAGAGGATGAAGACGAGTTCGACAGCCTCTATGAACAAGCAAAAGAAGTTGTTTTGAGCACAGGCAATGCATCGACCACTTTTTTACAGCGTAAACTTAAGATTGGTTATGCACGGGCAGCCAGTTTAATGGATCAGCTAGAAAGAAAAGGCATTGTGGGCCCAGCTGACGGGAGTAAGCCCCGCAAAATTTACGCCAAATCTTTAAGTGATTCAAATGAAGGGGGTGATGATGCGTAAAAAAGAAGCGATGAGACTGCAGTTAATGGGTTTTTTTTTGATTTTTTTTGCACTTTCAGTGACTGCTACTGTCTATATTCTCCCAACCGACCAAACCCACTATTATTTATCGGCTGAGGGCAAAAAAGGATTTTATGCCCTATCAGCCCTCTTTTTCTTCCTCGGTTTTTATTGCCTTGGCGCTCTTTGGAGAAGAAGAAATGATATTGAAACGGGAAAGTATTGAAAAATCTTGGCCCTCTTGCTCCTCATTTTTATGAAGATCAAATTGAATAAGTCCTTGGCTTGCTCTAAGATTTTTAATGAATTCATGATTCAATGTTTGGAATAGTGCAAGTTGATCATGAAATCTCTCCTTTATCCCATCGGTCATTTGATGTCTGAAATGTTGTTGAATATATTGATCGAGGCTTTCAATATCGCTCAATAATTCTTCCTGTCTTTTTTGTAACGGGTCCAACTCTTCTCTTGAAATGACCCTTAAAGACATTTCTCTCAGATACGTTGCGGCTTGGATTAACTCATCGAGCAATTGATTCATTTGTTCGATCGAATGTTCAAACGTTTTCATAATTATCGCCATTAATAGTTATCTTAAAGTAAAAGCCGGGGCGCCATGATTGGGAGGGGGGTTTCTGACAAAAAGAAGTCTTGTTTTTAATCCTTTTATTCTTTCTTTTTTACATGCCCGATCGCATTTATCCTTTTTTTCTTTTGAATGCCGATGCTTCTTTTTCTCAATCGCAGGCTTTATGACTGAAGCTGCATTAAATTTTGCCTTTCTAAGCTGTGTGGTGGGGGCAAGGATGGCTCGTATTGCGTTAGAAAAGGCATAGGGAGGCTCTCCGGTTGAAGGATTTGGATCAGTCCCGGCGTCTCTATCAAGGCTCCAGGTCATTACTCCAAAGAGTCCTTGTTGTATCGCAAAATTGGTTAGATCTTGTGCACTTGAAATTGTCAGATACTGATTATTATCATCATATCCCGGCATAAGCCCCAATTGAATGAGACTTGGAGGAATTCCCCACCCTGCAGCGTAATTTGTTGGAGGGGCAGTATTGGTGGGACTTATATAGGTGATAATATCATTTTTTATTTGATCAGCAAAAGAAGAAAGCTCAGGATTGACCCAAATATCATATTCCATAAAATTGATATAATTAACCGGACTGGGTTTTGCTGCAGCAACCTGTTTTGCCAGAATTTCCCAATACTGACCCCATCCTTGGGCAGGGATCGTCAATGAAATAATTTTTGTTGGCAGGGCCTGTCTTAATTGCACAATAAAGGAAAACAATTGAGCGGCGAAATCTTCTTTTGTCACTCCTGAAGGATTGGAATCCTCAATATCCAAATCCACCCCATCAAAAGAATAGGTATCAAGTATCCCTTTAATTCCGGCTGCTAACTGGGGAATATTATTGGGCCACCCAGGTGTTTGAGAAATAAAATAATTACCGGGTGCATAAGAAGCTCCCCCGAATGCAAGCTTAACAAGTCCTTGATTGCCATGTACATAATTAATGACTGTGTTAACATCGGTGGGCGTGTTGGCAAATTGAAGACCGTTTAAACCTGGAAAATCATAAGAGGCAAAAGATATATTTAAAGCCACATTATTATAATTCGTTTGTGAGGTTGGAGGAATAGGTGGCAAGCCCGTCAATGCAGAATACCAGCCGCTATCCCAACTCTCTAAATAGGTCTCATATTGAACCGATTCAATTTTTGAAAAAAAAATCGAAAGGAAAACACCAACAATATAAATTTTATTCATACCTACACTCATTTTTTTTCACTTTAATGAAATTGCAGTTTAATGAAAACCTTTTTATCGTCAATAACCCTCTTTCAAAACTTGTTAAATTTAGATTTTAAAGCTTCTTCACTATAACTTAAATAATATTGACATCAATCAATAAACAAGCAATTATTTTATTTATTAATTTTTAATTTTAAGGTTTTTATGCATTCAATTTCTTCTAAAACTATCCCAAACGACATTTCAACATCAATTCATGATAAAGCCGATTCAAAAGAACTCTATGAATTAAGGGAAAGAGAAAAATTTTTCCAAATCTTAGATATGATTGGTTACATTCCAGTTGTCGGCAGTGTCGTTGGCTTATCTCGAATCATCTCAGCATTTGCCATGAGACTCTTTAGCAAACAAGCAGAAGCCATCTGGAGAGCAAATCAAGAAATGATCAGGGGAGCGGTGGAACTCTTCCCCACAATGACGATTTGGACTGATGTGTACGCCATGAGAAATCCAGAAACCTTAAAAGTTATGGCTTATGGCAAATATTACTTAGTTAAGAAGGAAGAGGAACATATAACCTCTTTTTGTTGTTGGGATAAAACACAAGGCGAACATATCCAAACAAAATTGAAAACAATGGCTTTTTTAAAAGAAATACAAGATTTAAAAATCCTCGAAACTAATTCCTATACAGAAATTCACGAAAATCTTAATGGCTTTTACCCTCAATCTTTTTGTTTCATGCCGCAAAAGATCTATAAAAAAGGGAACTTTTATGAAAATATTCTCTCTTCAGGCTCTATCAGTAGAAGTGTTGCATATTCACATGATGTTCGCATCAATTTTTCAATTTCCGGAGAAAAATTTATTATCTTGAAAGATCAACCTGTCGAAATTTTAGACGGGAGAGGATCGATCGAGATGAATAACACTTTTTATAACCAAGTAACAGTAAAAATCGAAGGCGATTTTTCTAAAGGGAAGTTGATAGGCAATGGAACCTTACATCTTATTGACAGTAGCCCTGAGACAAAAAAAACATATGGTCATTGTATTGATGAAAAGAAGGAATATTCAAGAGAGGAAATCATTGAAAAAGCGCAACCTTATTTCGATGCTTTCAAAATAAACTTTAAAGAGGAACCTGACTTTCCTATCAATTTTAATTTAAATCAAATGATCTAAACTATACACAAACAACATGAAGAATTGGTTTTTGACTACGTCGGCTTGCCTATGACTTCGGATCTGTCTGCATCGCACAACTTATTCAAGTTGTGCTGCTTCGACACCAGCTTTGCTTGATCCGAATTCATGGCGCCTCCTTGTCAAAATTCCAATTCTTCAAGTTGTTTGTGTATAATCTTAGACACTAAACTCAAAATCTGCTTAAATACTCCGTTCACAGCCTCACACCACGGACTAATGCATGTACGGATTTTGCCCTCTCGCCTCCGGATCAAAAGGAAATTGTGTCTATTTTGGTTCAAAAGAAGCCAAAATTTTAATCGATGCTGGAATTAGCACTAAAGTTTTACTTTCTCGACTTGCTGAAATCAATATAGACATCTCAGAAATCGATGCAATTTTAATCACTCATGAACATACAGACCATATTCAAGGGTTGAAAACTCTCGCTTTTAAAATGGGAATCCCCGTTTTTGCCAATCACGAAACGGCTAAAGGAATTGTTGAGGTTTTGCGCGATTGTCCAAAATTTAAAATTTTTTCAACGGGGGAAACCTTTCAATTCAAAGATTTAAATATTCATCCCTTCACCATTCAACACGATACTTTAGATCCTGTTGCCTTTACAATCAAAATGGATCAACTAAAAGTTGGCTTTTGCACGGATTTAGGTTTTACCACATCTTTGGTTCAAGCCCGTTTAATGGAATGCGATTATCTCTATTTAGAATCCAATCACGAAATCTCAATGGTCCACGCCTCCTCTAGACCCATGATTTACAAACAACGCGTCCTTAGCCGAAGCGGCCATCTATCCAATGAAGCCTGCGGAAATCTTCTCGCAAATATCTATCACCCAAAATTAAAGCACGTTCACCTCGCCCATCTATCAAGTGAATGCAATACGCCAGATGTCGCTTTAAGAGTCATTAAAGGCATCTTAGAACAGCACGGAATACAACTAGAAATGACAGTCGCTCCACAGGACAGAATTAGCAAAGCAATTCATTTTTAACGGAAGTTCCACTTTTTGATGGCCCGTTTTTTGTATCTTTTTGATTCTAAGCATGTTTGCAATTTGCTTGCTAGAGGAAGTAAATTGTCATAAACTGACTTCATGCAATATGATTTCAAGCATCAAAAAATTCTCGATACCGCCGTTTTGATCCTTCGAGAGAAACTAACAAATCTCATAGCTGTTATTGCTTTTGGAAGTTTTGGAACAGAACATGAAAGAAAAGAAAGCGATCTTGACCTCGCTGTCTTAACAGAGGAATTAGCCGAGAGTTCTGATGCTTTAAACTTGTGGAATATCGCACAAGAAATAGCATCTGCTATAGGCCGAGATGTTGATATTGTAAATCTTCGTGAAGCTTCAACTGTCTTTAGCTTCCAGGTTCTCACTACCGGAACCCCCATTTACTGTTCAAATGAACTTAAGTTAGCCTATTTTGATAATTTGAGAATTTCGATGTATCTACGATTTCAAGAAGAGAGAAAAGAACTTTTAGATGACTTTATGAAAGGTTTTTTTTATGGTTGACGATGTCTTGATGAATAAAATAGCAATTATTCGAAAATGCCTTAAAAGAATCGATGAAGAATATCGCGGCCATGAGGATGAAATTGATTTTAATTTTACAAAACAAGATTCAATCGTATTAAACCTACAACGAGCCTGCGAAGCTGCAATCGACCTAGGACAACGCGTTATTCGATTAAAAAAATTAGATATCCCTCAAGAAAGTCGCGATGTTTTCACAATTCTTGAGCAGCATCAAATTCTCTCTAAGGAGATCAGCAAAAAGCTGCAATCAATGGTGGGATTTAGAAATATTGCAGTGCATGACTATCAAAAATTAAATCTGAAAATTCTTCACTCGATTTTAGAAAATCATCTTTTAGATTTTCAAATATTTACGCAAGAAATAGGGAAATTATACTCATCATGAATAGACCTCTTGCATCATTCGCATGGGATGATGCAAGAGGTCTTAATACCTTAAGTCGAGAAAAAATCTTTGATTTTATCGAGGAATCCCTTGCGCTTGGGCTGGTTATTTGGCACTTCAAGATCGCCGAATTCTTTGAGCAACTGCTTTTGTCTTTCGCTTAATCCGGTTGGAGTCTCAACAAAAATACGAACGAGTAAATCGCCTTTTCCGTGACCATGAACATTGGGGAAACCCTCTCCTTTAACGCGGAATGTTTTCCCATTTTGCGTCCCTTCCGGAATGGTGATTTTGCACGCCTGGTGGAATAATGAAGGAACTTCTTTCTTACAACCGAGAGCTGCTTCACTGAAACTAATCGGCAAATCGAGAATAATGTCATTGCCTTGTCTCTCAAAAAGATCATTGGATTCAACAGTGATGAACACATAGAGATCCCCGGCGGGTCCGCCACTTTGGCCTGCGTCCCCGTATCCATTCATTTTTAAACGCATTCCGCTATCGACGCCGGCTGGAATATTGATTTTAATGTGCTGCTTCTCTTTTACAGTCCCTTGACCATGACAATTTTTGCATGGATCAGTAATGACCTTTCCTTCCCCGTGACATGTCGGACAGGACATCGTCATATTGAAAAAACCTCTTTGTTCAAAAACCTGCCCTCTTCCATTGCATTGTTTACATGTCTTGATTCCTTGTGAAGATGCAGCTCCTTTTCCATGACAGGTCGAGCAAGAGACGTAGTTAGTGATGGCAAGTTCTTTTTCAACTCCTTTTGCAGCTTCTTCAAAACTAATTGTCAAATTCACCCTTTTGCTCGCCCCTTGCCGAGCACCATTACGCCCTTCTCTATAATCGGATCCACCACCGCCAAAGAAATCAAAGATGCTTTCGCCGCCCCCCCCCATACCAAAGGCACCCATAAAGGTTCGCAAAGCTTCGTCCATGGAAGCAAATCCATGCATTCCAGCTCCACCTGCCCCCCCTTGCAAGGCTTCTTTGCCAAAGCGGTCATATGTTTGTCTTTTTTTGTCATCGCTTAAGACTTCATAGGCTTCAGAGACTTCTTTAAACCTCTTTTCAGCTTCTGAATCGCCAGGATTTTTATCGGGGTGAAATTGAAGTGCTTTTTTTCTGTACGCTTTCTTGATTTCGTCTGCCGTTGCAGTGCGCGAAATTTCTAGGATGTCGTAATAGTCAGCCATAGGATCTACTACTTTTTTTTAAAGGATAATTATTCTAATTTGTTATAAAACAATGTTTGTTTTAAAATTTTCAAAGCAGGACGGAGGTCTATTAACAATTAAAATATAATAAAATTAAGCTCTGCTAAATAGACAGAGCACAAGGTAATTTTTAGTTTTCGCTTAAAATTATCTTTGTTTTTTATACTTAAGAGCTGCTTTTGATTTTGCTCTTTTCTTTATAGAAGGTTTTGAGTAGAAACGATGGGCTTTTACAGATTTCATGACCCCTTCTTTATCAAGTCGTTTCTTAAGGGCACGTAAAGCTTTATCGATTGAATCACCCATGCGAACTTTTACAATTGACATGCAAACCATTCCTAAAAACTAAATTGTTGTTATTCTTTTTTACTCACAGGTAAATAAGCATACTGGAAGCTAAAGTTAATTTCAATGCTCTTTTTTCTTTTTTCATTTTCTTCTATAAAACGCGAGTTTTGGATAAGGAATAGTCTCCTTCGAGGATCTTTTCTTCCAGCTTTGAAAATTTTTTCTCACCTGTAGGGCATTTGGCTATAGGCTTCGAAAAAATTTTCAAATCTGAAAAAAAATCTCTCTCGAATGAGCTGTATTCCTTATCCAAAACTCGCGTTATAAAAGACTCTTTCAAAACTCGCTTTGCTTGAGAAAAAGTTTAAGCCTTGCTACTTTCTGCTTCTGTTTTGCGTAAGTAGAGTAAAGAGAGCTTCTCCGGAGGAAAAACTTTTTTCCCTTCTTTATAATTTTTTTCTACAATTGTTAAGCATTCCTCAATAGATGGAGAGCGCTCCTCCCATTTCCACTGATGATTTGGAAAATGTTCTTTAAACTTATCTTTTAGAGATTTTGCTTGAGGTGTTACTAAAAGAGGGATGTTTTCAAGATCATAGATCGCTTCAGCCAATGGAACGGCTCTAGGGATAGTTTTAGCTGCTGTGTCATCCCCATAATTTCCTATTTGAAGATACACACCTCCAATCCTAGCATCGAGAATAGCTGCATATTCCCCTTTTTGTTCAGAGGGAATAAAACCCTCTAAACTGCTAATGCCCACCAAAGGGAGCTTCCATGCATATGCTAAAGCTTGAGCCACAGAAACACCTAATCGAATGCCCGTATACGACCCGGGTCCTACCCCTACACCTATGGCCTCTATACCAGAAAAGTTTCGTAGTTGTTCAGATAAATAAGGGATAAGAAATCTTGATTGAGTCGTCCCAAAGGGCAATTCTTTAAAAAATTGAACTGCACATTGATTTCCATAACCAATGATTCCCCTATCAGTACTGGTATCGATAAAAAGAAAATTCATTTTATGGATAAAAATCGAGTATAAGCTCTAAATAACATCAATTTTTTTTCGTTAGAATAGTGCTCTAAAATCGGTTTTAAAGTGTGATAATTTAATGGAGCTTGTGTGATGCCAACCTCTGCTAAATCGATTAAAGGATGATCTTTAAACTCTATTTTGAGATATTCAATGATGTGAAGAAGTCTTTGTTTAAGATCTATTAGAAATCTTTGAAAATGAAATCCATTTTTTGGTTTAACACTCTCAATTTTTTTTAATAAAGAAAAAAGGATAGATTCAATGTAGTCTAAAAACTTTGATTTTGCCCAATTGGATATTGAGTCATTCTCGCGATTGAGATACAACCGTTTTTCAAGAAAAAATTGAATAGCATCTTGTTCTCTTCCATTCATTAAATGACTCATTTCCTCAAATAAATCTTTTGAATTCATTTTTTTAGAAAGACATTCTAATTTATCTTCAACAATATGTTGAGCATCAATATTAAGTCTTTTTGCTACTTCTCGTAAAAGCATCTTTAATTGGATGAAGCGGGTTTCAGATAACTCTTCAAAGTGTTGCAATAAATTGAGTTGATGATTTAAATATGCCTCTGATGTCAATAAGAAATAGACCGATTCTAACTTTTGAACTTCTTCTAAATTTCCAAAAACGAGCTCTTTTAAAGAAGAAAGTGCTCCTTCAAATTGATTCAAATAGATGGGATCGAGATTGCTTTTTTTTAGTTTATTAAAAAAAAGAACCTCTTCTTCAAATAAAATAGTTAAGAAAGATAAAAGTGATTTCGCCTTAGTAATCATAATAATCAAGATTATAAATAAGCTCTTAATAGAATGCAATTTGTTTGAATATTTTCCCTTAAAGAAGTAGAATCACTCAACTCACAATTTAAAGTTTTAGGAATGGGATGCTGAATCAAGATAACGAAAACACCTCTTTAGAATTAGAATTAGAGAATGCCATTATGAACTCTCTCGAAGAGAATCATGCACTGCAAAAAAGATCTGCCCCCACCCCTGAGCAGATCTTTGTTTTCCCCGTTCTTAGACGCCCGTTTTTCCCCGGCATGGCAGCTCCTCTGGTGATTGAACCCGGCCCTTTCTATGAAGTCTTAAAGGTGATAGCCAAGTCAGAACATAAGTGCGTCGGTCTTTTGCTTGCCCGTTCAGAAACTGCCGATATTTATAAAGTTTCTTTTGGCGATCTCTATGAGGTGGGTGTATTAGCGAGAATCCTTCGGATCATTCCTATGGAGCAAGGGGGAGCACAAGTCATTCTCAATATGGAAAAAAGATTGAAAGTGCTCGAGCCAATTGAAGATGGTAAAACATTAAAAGCGCAAGTCTCCTATTACGAAGACAGCCCCACCTTGACCTCGGAATTAAAAGCTTATGCGATCAGCATCATTTCTACGATTAAAGAATTATTAAAGCTCAATCCCTTATTTAAAGAAGAGCTGCAAATTTTTTTAGGCCACTCTGATTTTACAGAGCCCGGAAAACTGGCAGACTTTGCTGTTGCTTTAACAACAGCTTCAAGAGAAGAGCTGCAAGATGTTTTAGAAACGTTTGATATCCAGCGACGCATTGATAAAGCTCTTATATTATTAAAAAAAGAACTCGACATCAGCATTCTTCAAAACAATATCAATCAAAAGATCGAAGCGACAATCAACAAAAGCCAAAAAGATTTCTTTTTGAGAGAGCAACTTAAGACGATCAAAAAGGAATTGGGGATTGAACGAGATGACAAATCGCTCGATCGAGAAAAATTTGAAGCCAGGATCAAAGAAAGGGTTGTCCCGCCAGATGTTTTAAAAGTCATCCAAGATGAACTTGAAAAACTCTCTGTTTTAGAGATGCAATCTGCTGAATATGGAGTTTCCCGCGGCTATTTGGATTGGTTAACAATTATTCCTTGGGGAATTAAAAGCCAAGAACATCATGATTTAGCAGCAGCGGAAAAAATTCTGGCAGAAGACCATTACGGCCTGGAAGATATAAAAGAGCGCATTCTCGAGTTTATTAGCGTCGGTCGCCTTGTGGGTGGTGTGCGGGGAAGTATTTTGTGCCTAGTAGGACCGCCGGGTGTTGGAAAAACAAGTATTGGAAAAAGTATTGCCCGCGCGCTGAATCGAAAATTTTATCGTTTTTCAGTGGGCGGCATGCGCGATGAAGCAGAAATTAAAGGACATCGCCGCACCTATATAGGAGCGATGCCCGGCAAGATGATTCAAGCTTTAAAATATTGCCAAACGATGAATCCTGTGATCATGCTTGATGAAGTGGATAAAATGGGCAAAAGTTTTCATGGCGACCCGGCATCTGCTTTATTGGAGGTCCTCGATCCTGAGCAAAATGCAGAATTTCTCGACCATTATTTAGATGTCCGATGTAATTTATCTGATGTTTTATTTATCGTAACTGCAAATGTCCTAGACACCATCCCTGAACCCTTGAAAGATCGCATGGATATCCTGCGTTTATCTGGATATATCATGCAGGAAAAGATTGAAATTGCAAAAAAATACCTCATCCCTCGAAATCGCAAAGAGATGGGTCTAAAAGTCTCGGATGTTTCCTTTACAATCGAAGGATTGCGAACAATCATCAATGGTTATGCAAGAGAATCGGGCGTTAGAAATTTGGAGAATTTAATTAAGAAAATCCTTAGAAAAGTTGCTGTCAAGATGGTCCGACACGAAATGCAACATCCGATAGAACAAAAGCCCGCTGAAAAGGCAAAAGGGAAGCGAAAAATACAAAAGAAAACAAAAAACCCCCTTAAATTCTCCATTACTAAAGAAAATACAAAAGAGTTTCTTGGAAAGCCAGTATTCACGAGCGATCGGTTTTATGAAAGAACCCCTGTAGGGGTATGCATGGGGCTTGCCTGGACCGCTATGGGAGGTGCAACCCTTTATATCGAAGCGATCAAGGTGGCTGCTGAAAAAACTGCCATGAAGCTAACAGGTCAAGCCGGAGATGTGATGAAGGAATCGGCTGAAATAGCCTGGAGCTATCTCAATAGCGCTATTCATCAATATGCGCCGGGATACACTTTTTTTGAAAAATCACAAGTCCACATCCATATCCCTGAAGGTGCCACCCCTAAAGATGGACCATCGGCCGGAATTACCATGGTTACATCCCTCCTCTCTCTTTTGATCGACACACCTGTCCTTGATAATTTAGGAATGACAGGCGAATTGACCTTGACCGGCCGCATTCTACCCATAGGAGGCGTCAAAGAGAAAATGGTCGCCGCGCGCCGTTCCGGCTTGAAAGTTCTTATTTTTCCAAAAGACAATTTAAGGGACTACGAAGAGCTACCCGAATATATTCGCAAAGGGATGATCATCCATTTTGTTGAACATTACGATGAAGTCTTTCGAATCGCGTTTCCAACAAGTAAGTAGACAGGTCCACTATGAAATTATGGCGCGAAACTTATAAAAAAAAAATCATTCCTCCCGATCAATTAACGGAGCGTATCGATCATTTAAGAAAAAACAACAAAAAAATAGCAACTTTGAATGGCTCGTTCGATTTACTCCATGCCGGCCACTTGCAAATGATCTACGAAGCTTCTCAAGTTGCCGATATTTTAATCGTCGCTCTGAATACAGATCTTTCCATTCAGCAATATAAAAGTCCTAATCGACCAATTATCCCGCTTGAATATCGCCTGCAAATGATATGCGCCTTGGAGTTTGTTCACTTTGTGACTTGGTTTAATGAGACAGATCCTAAAATCCTTTTGTCAAAAATCAAACCTGATGTCCATGTCAATGGCTCAGAATATGGACATGAATGCATTGAGGCAGAAACCGTAAAAACTAATGGGGGCAAAATTCATATCGTTAATTTAGTGCCGGGATGTTCGTCTTCAATGATTATAAAAAAAATTAAAGAGATATAAAGCGATACCATGCGATTGATTGGAACATTGAACGATCAAAGTAAAATGAATCGATTTTCTCTTTTTCTCCAGGAGAAACATATTCCTCACCACTTTGAGATCGAAACCGATAATCATTGGGAAAGTCCAGATTATGGATTAGCCAAATTTCACCTTTGGATTGAAGAAGAGGATCATATTGCAGAAGTTTTGGAATGGTACAAAAAATTTCAATTAAATCCCGAGGATCCCCTTTTCATCTTATCTTCAGAAAATGGCGCTCCTTTCCCAAAGCAATCCCAAAATGAACATTCGTTAAAAAATAAATCCAACCCTTGGAATAAACAACCCATGGGTATCATCACCCGTTTATTGCTTGGAACGTGTGTTTTCCTCTTTTTTTTTGGTGGATGGGTAACTCCCCCTTTAAATGCTCCTGAGAAATATTCTCATTTAACCCTATTTACATCTCCTGTAGATAAAGCGCTCCTTTTCGATTATCCCAAATTTTATGAATTGCTCAATCGCTTTCTTCTCCACTATGGTTTTAATGAACTAGAAGAAACCGATCAACTCCCGCCTGCAGGAAAAAAATTATTACAACAGATCAACCACACCCCCTTTTGGCCAGGATATTACCATTTATTATTGACAGAAGGATTTAAAGGAGTTGAGGAAGGTTTTTCGAAATATCCAACATTTGAAAAAATTAAATCGGGACAACTATGGCGGCTCTTTACCCCTTGCCTATTGCATGGCGATCTCTTTCATCTTTTTTTTAATATGCTTTGGCTCATTGTTTTAACCAAACAAATCGAGCAGCGCTTGGGCCCCTTGCGCATTCTCATTTTTATTGTGATTGTTGCGGTCATTTCAAACACCGCACAATATCTCATGAGCGGTCCAAATTTTATTGGATTTTCCGGAGTCTTAGTGGGGATGTTGGCCTTCATTTGGAAAAGGCAAAGAATTGCCGCTTGGGAAGGATATCAGATGGATACCTCGACTTATCTTTTTATGCTCATTTTTATTTTAAGTATGGCCGGTATCCAATTTTTTTCTTTCTTTTTAGAAAAAGCATTTGAGCTGCCCATTTCACCAAATATTGCAAATATGGCCCATCTTATCGGTGGATTTACCGGATACTTTTTAGGTAGAATGAATTATTTCAGCTGGAGGCATGATTAACAATGTCAGCGCGCGATCTCACGATTCTTGGATGCTCAAGCCAGCAACCCACCAGGTTTCGCAACCATGGGGGATATCTCCTTCGATGGAATAATGAAGGCCTTTTATTTGATCCCGGCGAAGGGACTCAAAGGCAATTTATTTTTGCAAATATTGCCCCAACAGTTGTCTCTCGCATCTTTATTTCTCATTTCCATGGCGATCATTGTTTAGGGCTAGGCTCCATTCTGATGCGATTAAATTTGGACAATGTCACACACCAGATTCACTGCTACTACCCAGCCAGCGGAAAAAAATATTTTGACCGCCTTCGTTATTGTTCGATCTATCATGAGAGAATTCATGTCGTAGAACATCCGGTGTCTCAACCTGGATTAGTTGAAAATGATGGAACATTCAAAATCGAAGCTGCTTTTCTTGAGCATGGAGTAGAAAACATTGGTTGGAGAATTACTGAAGCAAATACTCGCAAATTTGAGGATGAAAAACTCCTTAAATTTGGCATCAAAGGGCCCATGGTAAAAGAACTGCAAGAAAAAGGGGTTGTTAAGATAGGTGATAAAAGGGTGACATTAGAAGATGTGAGTTGGATTCGGCATGGAGATAGCTTTGCAGTCGTCATCGACACTCTCCCCTGCCAAAACGCCATTGATATCGCTAAAGATGCAACCCTTTTTCTTTGCGAAAGCACCTATGCGGAAGAACACCATGAACTTGCCAGATTGCACAATCACATGACGGCAAAACAAGCCGCGGCAATTGCTAAGCAAGCTGGTGCCAAAACCCTCATTTTAACCCACTTTTCGGCACGCTACCAAAATTTAAAAATATTTGAACAAGAGGCCCGGACAATTTTCCCAAATACTTTTGTAGCAGATGATCTTGAGGTTTTTCAATTTCCAAAAATCAATACTAAACCTAATTAACTTTTTATGGAGAAGTTATATGGTGTTTGCAATTAACTATTCCTCGCAAGAGCAGTTTACCGCTCTTTTTCTTGAATACAATGACAGAATTCTTGTAACAAAGCCTTTTGAAGGAACTTGGATAATCCCTGCAACAAAGATCACAGAACCCGATGTTGCCGCATCATTGTTGGAGTCATTACAAAATCAGACAGGATTAACTTTACCTGTAAGTCAATTGTGTTATCATGGGTTCTATGAAACACCAAGGGACAACACTTTAAACAAAGCTAATTGCTTTTTTCATCTTTATCGCGCCCAATTGGGAGAACCACCAGCTGTTATGCTTTCAGAGCATAAGTGGATTTCAAAATATGCATTTTCTCAGGAAATTGCGAGTGATTGGCAAAGTTCCTCCTTTAAAATAGTCTATAAAAATCTTTTCTGGCAAAGAGTTGCCCATACATTTCGATATTATAAAGGGGAACAGACATTATATTTTGAAAGATCTTTGACAATGATTTCTCATAATACAGAGGAATCTAGGCAAATAGCAAAAGTGTATGGAATGAATTACCTAGCTATCCAAGAAGAAATTTCTGACATTCAATTAGATATTAATGACCGCAAACTAGATTTATGTCTTAGCATTGAGAGTGGAAATAACCAAATTTTTATTAAAGGCTTAAATACTGATAATATCCTATATTTAAATAAGAAATCCTTTCCGGAAGAAAAAATGCATTCCATCCACCAGCATGTGCAAAAATATTTAGATAAAAAACATGCTGAGGGGAATATCTCTTGCTTTATTTCATAATTTTCTTTTAGTCGATGCTGAAATTTCAGCACCGATTTCTTTCAATTTTCACTCCCACGAACAAGAATCCGCTTTTGCGCTTGCTGTGGTTTTAAATAGCTGGAAAGTACTTGATCAAATTTAGAGGGGTCGCAGTGTTCCCCACAGGTGAAACAATCGACAAAGCAAGAATCATACTCAGGATAGGTATGGATGCTCGCATGGCTTTCAGAAAGGAGAATCACCATCATAAATCCATCGGGTGGAAATACATGTGAGGCTGTTGTGATAATATGAGCTCCCGAAGCGATGGCGGCTCCTTTCATGGCCGCTTCTAAACCTTTTAAATCTCTAATAGCTTCTTTATCGCATCCAATGTAATTTGCAATAAGGTGATTGCCTAAGAATTCATACACTTCCTCTTCTTGGCAATATATTGAGAAACAACAAAAAAGAGCGAAAAAAAACACAACAAACTTCATTTTTTCTTCTCCAAAAAAAAATTAAATAGCTATATTTTTTATTCCAGAACAAATTTTTTAGCAATAAAAATAGATGAAAAAGATGTTAGTCGAGACGACCCAAAGATTTTTAGATTATTTAAAAGGAATTAAAGATGCTTCCGAGCATACGATCCGCAATTATGGAATTGATCTAAATGCATTTAAAGACTACCTAGAAAGCGAAAATCTCGCTTTTCCTGATTGCGATCTATTGAAGATTGATCGGAAAATGATCAGGGGATTTCTCGCTTGGTTAAAACTCAACCAACAAAGTAAGCGCACAATTGCCCGTCGCCTATCGACTTTGCGCAGTTTTTTTCGTTTTGCCCTTTCTCAAAAAATCATCCCTAACGATCCCACTGAAGAGTTGGATCACCCCAAACTTGAACGAAAACTTCCCGTTTCTCTTAATTATGATCAAGTGGTCCATCTGTTCGAACAACCCGATCTCTCCAGTTATTTAGGCTTTCGCGATAGGACGATCATGGAACTCCTTTACAGCTCAGGTTTACGCATCAGCGAATTGGCCGCACTCAATAGAAAAGATATCGATTTTGATCATTTTACTGTTAAACTTAAAGGAAAAGGGAAAAAGGAACGAGTGATACCGATCACAAAAAATGCTGGGGACTGGATAAAACAATACCTCGTGCATGCCGACCGTTTTTACGGCTCTAAAATACACAGTCCCCAAGTCGATGAGGAAGCAGTATTCCTCAATAAACATGGCACACGCATCACCACCCGATCGATCGATAGAAAATTTGACGAATACCTCACTCAAAGCGGTCTATCCGGAAAAATCACCCCTCATACCATCCGCCATACCATTGCTACCCACTGGTTGGAAAATGGGATGGATTTAAAGACCATTCAAGTCCTTTTAGGTCATAGCTCCTTGACCACCACCACCATCTATACGCAAGTTTCAACTAAACTAAAGAAAAAAGTTTATGATGAAACCCATCCAAGGGCATAATCCAGCTTAATTATCTGGAATTAAATAAATAATTTGTTTATCATTTTTAAACTATGAATAAAAATTTAATAGAAATTAAAAGATTAACTAAATTATTTCCTTCGCAAAAGTATTATGCTTTAAAGAATCTAGACCTTTCCATTCCTAAAGGGTCGATCTTTGGTCTGATTGGAATGAGCGGTGCCGGAAAATCCACCTTGCTGCGCTGTCTTGTTGGCCTAGAAAAAGCGACTAGTGGAGAGATTTACTTCGATGGAGTCAAAATCCCCTTTGACAATCAAAAGGAAATTCAACGTTTGCGCAAGCAAATGGGAATGGTTTTTCAACATTTTTATCTTTTTTCTTCCCGTACAGTTGAAGACAATATCGCTTACCCTCTAGAAATCGCCGGCATTCCCCAAGCGGAGATAAAAAAAAGAGTGAATGAACTCCTTCTTCTGGTAGGTTTAGAGGCTAAAAGAAAACATTATCCTTCACAATTAAGCGGCGGAGAAAAACAAAGGGTTGGGATTGCGAGAGCACTCGCAACACATCCACCACTGCTCTTATGCGACGAGCCCACCTCTGCTCTTGATCCCAAAACCACCCAAGATATTTTGCAGTTACTCATTTCACTTAACAAACAACTGGGCATTACCATTGTCATCATCACACATCAATTGGAAACTGTGAAGCAGGCATGCCAAAAAATGGCTGTCCTCGCCGACGGACAGATTGTAGAAGTGGGAGAGACGCAAGAGATTTTTACCCATCCTTGCCATCCAAAGACGCGCCATCTCTTGCATTATGATGGATCCGACCTTCCCCAAGAAATTAAAGAGACGATGAAAACATGCCTACGGTTGGGCTTTAAAGGAAGGTCAGCGAAAGAGCCAATCATTTCTCAACTCATCAAAACATATGGGGTGGATGTGAATATTTTATCGGGCGGTCTCGATTGCATCCAAGAGATGATCGTCGGCCATTTATTTGTGGAAATTTCAGGAGCGCCGCATGACATTCAGAAAAGTTTAGACTTTCTGCGGGGTCAAAAAATCGCGTGCGAGGAAATGCAATGAATCAAGAGAATTTGACCCTCCTGTGGACCTTATTGCCTATAGAACTATGGAATACAGTTTACATGGTTTTTGTTGCAGCCTTCATCTCAATTTGCTTTGGTTTGCCTTTGGGAATTATTTTGACGATTACCGAAAAAAACCATTTAAAAGAAAATCTTTGGCTGAATCATCTTTTAAGCGCCATTGTCAATATAGGACGATCATTTCCCTTTGCAATTCTCATTGTAGCGCTTATCCCAGTAACCAGATTTTTCATAGGCACAAGCCTTGGAACAACCGCTTCCATCATCCCCCTTTCGATTGCAGCGATCCCCTTTCTAGCAAGACTTGTCGAGGCTTCTTTGAAAGAGGTTGACAAGGGAGTCATCGAGGCAGCCCTTGTGATGGGTTCCAGCCCTTGGCAAATTATTAGAAAAGTGCTCCTCCCTGAATCGACTCCCTCGCTGATCGCCGCCATCACTACCACAATCATTAATTTAATCGGCTATAGCGCAATGGCGGGCACAATGGGAGGTGGCGGATTGGGTAAAATTGCCATTCAATATGGATACCAACGCTTTAACCCAACGTTGATGATTGTAACTGTTCTTTTATTGATTATTTTAGTCCAAGGGATTCAAATGGTTGGAAACCAATACACAGCCTATTTAAATAGACAAAGAGGGAAAAAGGAATAAAACAATGAAATATGTTTCTATTATTTTATTAATACTTCTTTATCTATTACCCGCTTGCAATCACACACCGCAATCCACTCTAAAAATAGCAGCCACCTCTATTCCCCATGCAGAAATTCTAGAATCAATCCGAGAGGATCTCCAATCACAAGGAATCACCCTCGAAATTTTGACCATCGATGATTTTAACACACCTAACCGCGCCCTTGCCGACAAAGAAGTCGATGCCAATTTTTTTCAACATGCCCCGTTTCTGGAAACTCAAATTAAAGATTTTCATTATCCATTTATCCCCCTCATCGCCGTTCATATTGAGCCCATGGCCATCTATTCAAAATTGCATCACAATTTGAACGAGATAAAAGAAGGGGCCAAAATCACAATTCCAAGCGATATTTCCAATCAAGCGAGAGCGTTGCTCCTTTTAGAAAAAGAAGGGTTGATCGAGTTAAAATCCCACCATGCAAAGGTCAGCCTGAGCGACATTGCCAATAATCCTTTAAATCTCACTTTGATAGAAATTGATTCCCCACTCTTAAGCCGCTCGTTAGACGATGTTGACGCAGCGATCATCAGCACAAATTTTGCACTCCTCAGCGGGCTCTCTCCAAAAAAAGATAGCTTAGCCATCGAAGGGAACCAGTCGCTTTATGCCAATATCGTCGTCATCCGCAAAGAAGACAGTGAAAAACCGAACATTCAAGCACTAAAAAAAGCTCTTGCGCAACCAAAAGTGGCCCACTTTATTGAAGAAAACTATAGCGGATCTATCATCCCTGTCGCCCCATAACTCATCATTTTCTATAATGATAAGTATCTATCACTCATGCACTCATGCAATGGAATCGGGAAAAGCCTTAGCTTCTTCCGCTAATTGATTTAATGTATTTTGAAATTGATATAATGCTTGTCCAATTTCATCGCTTGACTCAAAACCTGAATCTATTTCTACTTTACCATCCTCTTCTTTGAGAAGAATAGTTCCATCGCCATATTTTTCTTGATTTTGTTTTAATACAGATAAAAGCATTTTTCCGGCATCATTTACTTTCGCTTCAATGGGATTTCGAGGATTCTCTTGATGCTCAAGACTATCAATCATCTTATTAATTGTCATTGTTTGAATTCTTGGTTTATCAGAATCTACAATTTCTATCTTCATATCGAAATCTTTTAAAAATAATGGTGTTGTAAAATTATCATCGATTCTTTCTTCATCTTTTAATTGCTTTATATGCTCTATTTGTTTTTCATTTACTATTTTTATAATATTTTCTTTATAGTCATCAAATGCCGATTGTATATTCGCTGGAAGTTTTGCATTTCCTTCAACGCCATAGTGTTTTTTTAAAAATTTCTCCATTCTTTCCAAGGCTTTTGGCGATCCGTTCAGCCATACTGCTTCTAAATGACTATTGAATTCATTAAAATAAGTTTTTTCTGGGATTTTACCATTTTTCTTTATGGTGCCAGTCAGCTTCTCCTCCACTTTTTTCCTTGCCTCAATTTGTCCAGCTTTGAACGCTTCTTTTGCTAACTGATTGATTGTATTTTGATATTTAAATAGTGCTTTTTCAACTTCATGATTCTGAGTTAAATCAGTTACAAATTCAATTTTACGACTATTCTCCTTTATAAGAACTTGTCTTTTGCCAAGTTTCTTTTGATATTTTTTTAAGACTGGTAAAAGCTCTTTTGCAGCATCTTTTTTTTTCGGATCAATAGAATCTTCTTCAGAAGATTCGTCAGCTCCCTCTAAAGTATCAATCATTTGATTAATTGACACTAGATCTACACTATTGCTATCGTCTTCGGATTCATTGTCAGAAAACCCTACGTCGTTAGTCATAAGACGATGATAGTAACCAAAGTTTCTATTGTCTGTTAAGTCTGATATCACAATGGAAGCCTCATCATCTTCCTCCGTGGTTGCTGGTGAAATTGTTGGGGTTCTTGGCCCTTCTTTCAAAGCATTGATGGGGTTATCTTTGGTTGATTTATTTTTATTTTCTATTGCTTTCTTTTTACTAATTTCTGAATCAGAATCTATGCTAGCAATTTCTATCTTCATATCGGAATCTTTTACAGATGATGATGATATTGTAGAATCATCATCTTCTAATTTTATTTCCTCTGTACCGGGTGATTGAGAATCATTTGTTGTTATCGGAGAATCTGGTTGAGGTTCAACTTTACTTCTGCTATCAGTCTTTGAATTTCCGAAAGGAATATATGTTTTCACTTCTTTTTTCCAGCTCGATTCAGCATCTTTCACCAATTGAGCATCAAAATGATTTCGACTTGTTTGAATAAGTTTTACAAGATCTTTTTCCTCTTGACTTGCAAAAATTTTAAATAACAAACGACCAATAAATGTTTTCAATGGTTTAAGATGTTTAGCAGTCAAAATTTTATAAATTTCTACAGTTTTAGTTTTTTTAGATAAATCAATCTCTTCATCGTTCACAATCGCATTAAACACCCCACTTAAGTGGGTTAAATTACTTGCAATCCTTTGACTTTTGCCGGTATTTGTATCTTTACTCTTTTTTGAATCCAATAATTCTAGATCCCAATTATCTTTGATTTTTAAATATTTACGACCTTGATGGGCTGAAAATACTTCGGGATTTGTGTTTTCTAACTTCCCTGCAAGCTTGTCTAAAGCATCATGTAAATCAAACTTAGGCAATTCAGAATTTTTAAAATCGGGATTCATAAAAACTCCTCATTAAAAAATAATCTATTTTCATTATAGTTAATAAAATAAAAATTTTAAAATTAATTTTTTTTATAAATCATGTTTATTTTTTATAAAATTGCTAACAGGAAAAGGGGCCGGGTCATGCAATGAGAAAGGGGCCGGGTCATGCAATGAGAAAGGGGCCGGGTCATGCAATGTGCATAAAAGAAAAGGGGCCGGGTCATGCAATGTAAAAGAAAAGGGGCCGGGTCATGCAATGTGCATAAAAAGAAATAGAAGTAGAAAGAGGTCGGGTCGTGCGATTTGCCGTAAATGGTGTGAAATGCAAGAGGCGGCCCTTTCTTTTTATGCACATTGCATGACCCGGCCCCTTTTCTGGCCCCTTTTCCGTTTGGTTATGGTTATGCCGATTTCATAGTGTTGAATATTTCTATAGCTTTACTCATCACTTTATAAACGGTTTCATTGCTAATCTCATTTATTTCCAGAGCAGCTTGCGCTTCTCGAAGCTCTGTTTCGCAATAGGATGCACGGATTTTCTGATGATTTACATAGTCATAATATTGAACGATAATGTCGCTGAGTTGGGCTTTACTGAGCTCAATAATTTTGGAATCCACAGACTCTCCCACAAACTGAAAGCTGTCAACTGTGACATGTGGGAGTTCTTCCGGCACTTTTCTCACCGCTTTGCAATGTTTGTCTAAGTCATCGACAAAAACGAGCTGGATTTTTTTTGCATCTCTTAAGGATGGATCTCCTTTTACCCATTTAATCACAGATTTACCCTTGGTCGACCCTACAGGGGCCTCTTTTAAGCGCTCGCTAAATATCACTGAATCAATGCCTATGTCTAAACCGGAATCTATTAAATTTCGCGCCATCGCTTCCCAACCATCTTCAGTGCGCGCGGTAAGAATTTTAATCACCCAACTCTCTTCTCTAAATCGACCGAGCAGGTCATTCACTTGTTTTGTATCCTCACAGGTGCGGAAAGGAATAGTTTCTCTCGCTTTGATGACAAAATCAAAATGGCCGTGTTCGATTTTTCCATGAGCAGAATTTTGATTGGCAAGCCAATAATAAAAATGTTCATTAGCAAAAGTCACTGCAGCTGTTGCACAAGTGAGATCAAAATCTAATAACAAAACCTTTATGTAAGAGTTGTCGTTTTCTATCTCCTCAATGGGTGATTCTTCTACGGTATTTTCAATATAATAGTGACTCAGTTCATTCAATGAATAGATTTGTTGAGTAATCATAAAAACCATCTGTTTTGTTATTAATTTCAGGTATTGTAATTCAATTTATATTTTTTGTAAAACAACAACAAATTTATTCATCGTTTCATAAATTTTTAATTGACTAAAAATATTTGAATTTATATAATTGTCTATTGCGTATTTTATTTTTTATTTATTAAAGGAGTTATTTATTACATGAACCCTATAAATACCGAGATATCAAGTCATTTTGTTACCGTAAAAGCGGAAACAACTTTCAAAGAACAATTAGCGGAGTTCTTTGCCTCTCATCATCCAGAACTTTTAGCAAATGAAAGTTTTAAAAAAACTGCAATTACTATTTGCTCAATGCTCGATGTAAATACTATAGATCAGGCTGAAAAGGTCATTTTAACGTTGCAAAAACTTCATCGCAATGAATATGGAATTATCGAAAAAGAGCTTAACCTGACTCCAGAAGCAGATCAAGGAATGATCGAATTGCAAAACATTGCACAATTCTTGAAAAATAATTCAGAGAATTTGGAAACAGGGCTCATCATGACCGCTCGCCTTTATCAAGAAGCGCGCGCCACTATAAAAAATAAAATGAAACAACAAGTTTTTGGTGTCAATATTGATGCTGTGATTCATACCGACCCAAGATATTTTAGTGAAAGCTTGCTCAAGCTGGATAAGAACGGAAACTATGGCACAATCTCGTTAACTCCTCCAACGATGATTGACTCCTCCATTTTGAATCAATTACATTCTCTTGCTAATTTAGAGGGAGATAACTTTGTGGTCATCGGTGGCGGTGGCGGGTCGGATAGCGTGCAAGCATGCATGACTGCAATGCTTTTGCAAGCTGCCGGTAAAAAGATTAGCTGCGTGATGTCTGTCAGAACTGCTAAGTTTTCTGGAGAGACATCTAGCGGAAATCATGCCGGTGAACAACAGCGCTCCATTGAAAATCATGGCGGAGAGATTTTTCCCGGTGTATTTATAGTAAAGCCCGATAGCTACCCATCTAATCCGGAAGAGAGATTCCTTGAGAATTTCCCTGCTGAAAAATTTCCGACTTATCTTGTGATGGATGAGAAGAAAGGTGAACTCGCGGAAAAATTTAAAGCTGCCATCGCTCATGCGACAAATGGCGAAAAAAAGGATATTACCGTACTGGATATCGATACCGGCGGTGATATCACTTATAGAGAATCCGTTGAAAATGGTGCAAAATCAACCCCGGATCAAGATAAGCGCGTATTGGATGCTGTCATTCAAACCGGTTACAACGCAAAAGTAGGTGTTTTGGCTATTGGAGTAGATAGCCCCACATACGTGAATGAAGTTTTAGCTCAGGCTCAAGCAAAATCTTACACAATCAGACATGATGAAGCTGACTTGATGGTCAACCAATATAATGAATGGAAAATGGATGGTTCCCACCCAACTCGATTTGGAAAAACGCCACTGGCTTTGATGAAGGCCCTAAGCGATCAGTTTGGAATTCAAACAATCAATCTTCCAAAAAAAGAGGTTGTTGATAAACCACAAAATCCTTGGATTCCATTTATCTACATCCAACAAGCAATGAAGAAAATCATGTTTATGGATGCTGAAAAGCTAAATCAAGCGATTTCTTTAAAATAGAAAATTCAAAATTGTAATTCGCAATCCCTTTAACTTTTTGGAAAGTTAAAGGGATTTTTATTAATTGATTTATAAGAGAAGGGAATGCAAAACAATATCACAACAAATGATTATCTAACGCGTGATTGTATCTCATTGGCAAATTACGAAAATGCACAAATCGCTATCCCATGCGGCCATCACTTTAGCCGGTCTAGCGCAATTGAATGGTTCGGTAAAAAGTGTGACCAAAAAAAACGGTGTCCTCTTTGTAACAAAAAAGTAAAGCATTATAAAAGAGATCCGCAGTTCCAGGAGCTAGTGGACAATATTTTAAAGACAAATCAAGCCACCCCTCAAGAAAATATGGGCACTCAAGTACAAACCCAAGTGATACATGTCGCTGAGGTAAAGGAAGCAGTTATTGAAATTGAGGAAAAGCCTTTATCACAAGAAGAAACCAGGATTTTGTTTCTAAGTAAAGAAGAAGAAGTGCTTCCCATACCTCTCTATCAACAAAAACACGAATATACTTTTGATAAAATAGATTACGATCTCTGGATGATGAAAAAAAATATAGAAAATCCACACTTTATGCTTTCGAAAGAGTTTGAAATCCGTCGTAAGGAATTAAATGACAAGTTAGAAAATTTAAGGAATAACACCCGCAGCGGATTGGATTTAATAAGAGACTTAACAGATCTCAGAAATGAATTAGATACTTTGCAAAAAGATATTATGAGCGATTGGGAAATAACAAAGAGTGAATTCCGGTATTGATATTCAATTTTCTCGACTTTGTACAATAGACATCTTGCATCAAAAAGTGGAACTTCCGTTAAAAATGCTCGCGATCTTCGACTTGCACTTGCCTGAATAGCCAGTGAAAAATGGGTGAAAAGATAGCAGCGACAATCAACAGAAAAGACCCTCCACCTATAATGGAATAGGTTCCAACAAACAGCTTACCAGCTTCGGTTTTGGGATTATCCAATGTGCCCACACCTGAAATGATCATGGCGGAATTCACATAGGCATTCAGCCATTCTGTTTTTTCAAAAAATTTAAAACCAAGCATGCCAATCAATAATATCAGCAATGTGAATGCAATCCCAAAAAGTAGATTGCGTGCAAAATGTTTTAAAAAAAAGTGCTTGGGAAGATGTTTTTGTTTCACTCTATGCCTCCTTGCATAAGGTGTTCAGCATCGATCACCCAGCCGCCGCCGAGCGTTTTGTAAATATCGACTAAAGTAATAAAGACATCGGCTTGATTTTTTGCTAAATTAAGCTGCGCATCAAACAAACGGCGCTCTGCATCGAGAACGTTCAAATAATCGACCAAACCGTTTTGATATTGCAATGTCGCAAGATGAAGATAGAGGACCAAATCCTTCTCTAGCTTTGTGGCGACGGCGAGCGCCTTTTCCGAATTTTTGTGAGCGATTAAAGCATCGTTGACTTCTTTGAGAGCGGTCAAAATGGTCTGTAAGTAGTTATTGACCGCTTCTCGTTTTACCGCTTCGGTTAAATCGACAGTGCTAGAGATACGCCAGCCGGTAAAAATAGGCTGCAGCACATTTGCCATCCATTGCCAAGTGCGCGAAGGATCGGTGAATAAGCGATGGAGCTCTGCACTTTCGCAACCATAAAATCCGGTAAGTGTAAAGTCTGGAAAATAGAGTGCGCGGGCTTCTCCAATTCTAAAATTGGCAGCTTTTAACTGCTCCTCAGCTTGCAATATGTCCGGCCGCTGCATTAAAATTTCTGCCGGAAGCCCGGCTGGCACTTCTAAGGGAAGTGTCCAACCATCGACAGGCCTTCCCCTTTCGATGGCGTGCGGCGGATGTCCAATTAAAATGCTGAGGAGATTTTCTTCTTGCGGAATTCTCGTTTCAAATTCAATGACTTGGAGTGCCGCTTGATCAAGCTCTGCAAGGGCTTGAGTCACTTCTAATTCAGATGTCAATCCTTCTTGAAAGCGGATGTTAGCAAGATCGTAAGACTCTTGCCTTGAGCGGAGTGTCTGCCGAGAAACGAGAAGTTGTCTATCGTACTGCCTTAATAAGATGTAGGAAGAAGCGACCGATGAGACTACAGTGAGAATGACTGTTCGCCTCGCATCGACTTGACCCAAAAGTTCAGCATACGATGCTTTTGTCGCGCTTCTTATCTTTCCCCAAAGGTCCACTTCATAAGCTGCTGTAATGACTGTGCGATAATCATTGCTGAAAATAGGGAATAATTGACCTAAATTTGGCAAAGGAAGCGCCGCTCCATTCCCTCCATAGGAATAAGAGGCAGCCCCTTTATCTCCTTTGTCGATCTGATCGAGCGCGAAATCCGGCGCAAGGGTTTGTGAAGCGCGTGTTCGAGCCGCTGTTCCTTGTGCGTAAATTTGAGGGTATAATTGAGAACTGACAATGCCCAGCTGCGCTTGGTATTGGGCAATTCTGGCGGTCGCTATGCGAAGATCGTAATTACTTGAGAGAGCTTCTGCGATGAGTTCATCCAAAATTGGATCATTGAGCTGTTTCCACCATCTGACATTTGTAACCGTAGAGGTTTCGTCACTTTGCACCCGCCATTGTTCCGGCATATCGAGGGCCGGCCTATTGTATTTTGGGTAGAGCGAACAAGAAGACAAAAACAGAGCGAGAAAAAATAGACCTCTTGCGTAATTAGCTTTGCTTGAGAAAATGAGAGATTTTTGGGTGGATTTCTTGTCAAATTTTGAGAGCATATGCAAACATATGGTCGAAAAATTTGGCAAGAAAGACGCCAAAAAGATCCATTTTATCAAGCAAATGTGATTACGCAAGAGGTCTAATAATAGAAACTTAGCCATGCGGTTCTTTGCCCCTTTTTTCTCTTCGTTCGACCACTTGGTCGATCACTTTATAGAAAAGAGGCACTAAAAAAACGGCTAAAATAGTCGCTGCAATCATGCCGCCGAATACACCCGTTCCGACAGAATGGCGGCTTGCCGCCCCTGCACCTTGACTGATCAATAAAGGGACGACACCTAAAATGAAGGTCAATGAAGTCATTAAGATAGCTCTAAAACGCAATTTTGCAGCGTGCATGGCCGCATCTGACACTGTCATCCCCTCTTCCCGCTTGAGAATGGCAAATTCGACAATCAAAATGGCATTTTTTGCGGCCAAAGCGATCAATGTGACAAGGCCGATATTAAAATAAACATCGTTGGAAGTCCCTCGAATCCAAATGGCAACAAAAGCCCCCATAATCCCAAAGGGAACAGCCAAAATAACAGCAAAAGGGAGCGACCACCTTTCATAAAGTGCAGACAATATGAGAAATACCATGATGACCCCTATTCCTAAAATTCCCATAGAGGTTCCCCCCATGGCAAGCTCTTGATACGCTTGTCCGCTCCAGGCGTGAATCATTTGGTCCGGGAGCTCTTCCTTTGCCACCTCTGCCATGGTGGTGAGGGCTTGTCCGGAGCTATATCCCGGCGCTGCGCTCCCAATAATTTTTGATGCGTTATATCCGTTAAAGCGGCTGACGAGATTTGGCCCTTCAGAATATTCTGTATTGATCAAGGCCTTTAATGGAATCATTTCCTGAGTTTCAGAGCGGACGTACATGTCTCCAAGGTTATGGATTGCCGCTCGATAGTCGGGATCCGATTGCACGGTCACTTGAAAGACTTGGCCATATTTATTAAATAAATTGACATACAATGAACCAAAAAAGATTTGGAGAGTGCTTAAAACGTTGCCAATGGGCACATGCAGAGCTTTTGCTTTAAATCTGTCCAAATCGACAAATAGTTGTAAATTGTTGGTTTGAATCGCAGTGGAGAGCCCTTGCAACTCAGGCCGTTCGTTGGCCTTTTTGATAATTTTTCTCGTCACTTGTTCTAATTCTTTCACCGTCGCGTCGCCGCGGCTTTCAATCCAAAACTCAAAACCTCCAACTGTTCCAAGCCCTTGAATTGCCGGAGGATTAAAGACAAAAATTTGAGATTGGGGAATCATGTAGTATTTCTGATTGAGCGCTCTTGCTATCGCCTGGGCATGCATAGAGTCCTTTTCTCTTAGATTCCAGTCTTTCAAAGTGATAAAATTTGTTCCTATTTGAAGCCGGTTTAAACTCTCTATTAAACTAAAGCCGGTTAAGGAAGTGACATGTTCAACGCCCGGTTGTTTGAGAGCGATTTCCGTGATTTCTTGATCGACTGCATTTGTCCGATCTAAACTTGCTGCATCGGGCATATTTGCAACAGCAATGACATAGCCTTGATCTTCATCCGGCACAAAGCTTGTAGGGATGATCTTGGCTAAAAATACTAAAATTGCGATCACCGCTGCAAAGACAATCCCCCCAAACCAAGCTCTATTTAAAATCCACTCTGCCCCTTTTGAGTAAGAGTCTGTGAAACGATCAAAATTTCGATTAAACCACAGTGCAAAACGAGAAGAGGAGACATGGGGTTTAAGCAACATCGCCGCAAGAGAGGGACTGAGAGTTAATGCCACAAAGCCCGAGATCACAACGGAGACAGAAATGGTGATTGCAAATTGTTTGTACAATTGCCCGGCAATTCCCCCTAAAAAAGCCACGGGAATAAAGACAGCGCAAAGAACAAACACGATAGCCACAACAGGTCCTGACACTTCTTTCATCGCTTGATGGGCCGCTGCGCGTGGGTGCATCCCTTTTTCTCGAATATTCCTCTCCACATTTTCTATGACGACTATCGCATCGTCGACAACAATCCCAATAGCGAGAACCAAACCAAAGAGTGTCAAAGTATTTAAAGAAAAACCCATGACATGCATTCCGGCAAAAGTCCCAATAATTGAAACGATCATGGCAATGACCGGAATAAGAGTTGCCCTCCAGTTCTGCAAAAAGATTAACACCACTAAAGCGACGAGAATGGCAGCTTCAAAAATTGTTTTAATCACCTCGTTAATCGATTGAGTAATGAAATCTGTTGTGTCGTAAGGGGCTGAATAGACAAGGCCGCTCGGAAAATATTTAGCCACCTCTTCCATTTTTTTTCTGACTTCATGGGCGACATCTAAAGCATTTGCACCAAATTCTTGATAAATCGCGATCAACATCCCATCTCGTCCATCCAATTTTCCTTCAATATCATAAGACTGAGCACCTAATTCAACATAGCCAATATCCTTTATACGAATAAAAGAACCATCTTCATTCGCTCTTAAAATGATCTCTTCATATTCTTTTGGGTCGTCCAGACGGCCAAGGCCTGTTAAAGGGACTGCCATGGTGATATTGGAACCAATCGGCGGCATGCCAAACATGCCCGCTGTAAAATCTCTATTTTGATCTTTAATAGCGGAAACGACATCATCGGCGGTAAGCTGAAGTTGTGCGAGGCGATCGGGTTTAAGCCAAATGCGCATCGAATAATTGCGGGCATTGATAATGGTTGCATTGCTAACCCCAGGCAATCGGAGAAGCTCATTGACGACATTGATTTGAGTGTAGTTGCTGATAAAAATATTATCATAGCGGCCATCAGGCGACTGAACAGCAATGAGCATTAAAATAGTGGGCGTCTGCTTTTTTAAAGTAATTCCCTGATATTGCACTTGAGGGGGAAGCTGGGGCATCGCCATGCTCACTCGGTTTTGCACATTGACTTGCGCCATATCGATGTCAGTGCCGATGTCAAAAAAAATGCTGAGCTGCATATTCCCAGTGGAAGAATTCTGAGAATACATATAAATCATATGGTCGACGCCATTGATTTGTTGCTCTAAAGGAGCTGCAACACTATTGGCAACCGTTGTGGCATCTGCGCCGGCATAAATTGCAGAAACTTGAATTTGAGGGGGAGTAATGTTTGGATATTGTTCAATAGGCAATGCTTTTAAAGCAAAGAGTCCAGCCAAAGTGATAATAATCGATAGGACGCATGCAAAGACCGGCCGATCAATAAAGAAGCTTGAAATCATGAGCCTTGGATCTGTTTGCTGATGTTTACTGATGAACCCGGCAATACTTTATTGACACCCTCGACAATCACTAAATCTCCAGCATGTAATCCTTTCCATATCACCCAATCTCCTTGACTCCAAGGACCGGGCTCAATCGGCCGCGCCTCTGCTTGATTCTTTTCATTCACAACAAAAACAAAAGAGCCCTTTTGCCCCTGTTGGACTGCTTGTTGCGGAATTGCAATGGCATGAGGACGCACAGCTCCATGAATCCTTACCCGCACAAATTGACCGGGCTTTAAAATTTGATTCGGGTTTGGAAGCACTGCGCGAATCGTCAGCGTACCTGTTTTTTGGCTATAAGAGGGAGAAAAAAAATTGACAATCCCCTTTTCGGGGAAAACGCTTTTATCGGCTAAAATAAGCTCAATTTCAAATTCATCGTCTTTTGGAAAAATAATTCTCCCTTTATTCTTCTCATCTAATCCTTCAAGCATATCCTCTTCAGAGATGCTAAATAACACCCAAATGGGATCGACAACCGACACGGTCGTCATTGTTTGCTCTCCCTGATTAATCAAGGATCCCACCCGATATTTGGCTTGAGCACTCAATCCACTGACAGGCGAGCGAATCGTCGTATAGCTGAGATTGATTTCCGCTTCAGCGACTTTTGCTTCTGCAGCGAGCACTTGCGCCTGAGCGGACATTTCTGAAGCAATCGCATTATCCAAATCCCTTTGGCTGGCAGCTTTTTGTTCATAAAGCGGAGTAAATCTTTTTACAGAGCGTTGCGCTTGCCAAAGCACCGCTTGCACATCGGCTAATTGGGCTTTTGTCTCAGCTAAAGTCGCTTGAAAAGGCCTGGGATCCAGCTGAAAGAGGAGATTCCCTTTTTGAACGAAGGATCCCTCAAGAAAATTAATGCTTTCTAGGTAACCGGTAACTCTTGCTCGAATCTCCACTTCGTGGGAGCTTTGGACGACGCCGACATATTCAAAAATTGCCGGTAAATCTCTCGCAATCACTTTTTCAACGATAACGTCGACAGGAGGCAGTTGGGGAGCAACCTTCTTCTCATGGCAGCTGGAAAAAAGGATCAAAGTCAATGCAATGAGAAGGATCCGCATAGTAACGATTCATTTAAATTAAACCCTTCCTCTTTATGAGAAAGTGAATAGCGTGTCAATAAAATTTTTGACAATAATCGACTTGTTATATAAAAATTACCCTTAGAAACTGCGTTGCAGCTTCTAGGATAATCCAAAAAAATTAATTAGGGGATTCTATGAAAAAAACACTTTTTTGTTTATTTACTTTTTTTGCTTGCCTCAATACAAATGTCGTATTTGGAATCGGTTCGGAACTCGATTCGAGTGTCGTTATTATGGAAGCTGTCTTAGATTCATTGACTACAAGCCTGGTGGTTGGTCAAGATGAATTTGTGGTTTCAGCAAATATTAAATCAAATAATATAAGCACAATAGGAACTTTCAAATATCAAGTTCTCACTTGCAGCAAAATAAACCAACATGACAAATGCAAAACCCTTACTAAATATATAGTTACTGTTGTTGTGACTCCACCATCAGGTACTGGTCCAGTTGTACCAACAGTCACAAACATTAAAAAAGTAGGTTCGGTAAATACTCCCAAAGATCAATTCTCTAGCCACAGCAGCCGCCATAGCCATCATTAGAAAAATCACTTGCCATTTTTGAATGGCAAGTTTCTATTGTTTAACTTCAGCTATTCTGATATTATACCTCCCTCCTGAGTTCTTAAGTCTTGGTTTTATTATGATCACTTTATCTAAAGTTTCAAAAAGTTTTGGCAGCAAAGTTTTATTTGACGATGTCACAATCACTTTTAATGCAGGCAATCGGTACGGGTTAACAGGCCCCAATGGAGCCGGAAAAACGACGTTGCTCAAAATCATCATGGGTTTGGAAGAGGCCACCTCCGGGAATGTGACGCTCCCCGATAGAGTCGGCATCCTTCGTCAAAATATCGAAGCGTATAAACAAGAAAGAGTTCTAGATGTCATTGTCATGGGCAATCATAGACTTTGGAATGCTCTTAAAGAAAGAGATGCCTTATACGAAGTTGAAATGTCGGATGATGTGGGGATGCGGCTTGGCGAATTAGAAGGGATTATCGCCGAAGAAGATGGCTATTCCGCAGAGTCGAACGCAGAAGTGCTGCTCTCCGGGATGGGCATTCCGCATGAATATTTTGAAAAGAAGATGCATGAAATACCCACAGACATGCAATTTAGAGTATTATTAGCTCAATCCCTCTTCGGTGAACCTGAAGCTTTATTGCTGGATGAACCGACGAACCACTTAGACTTGGAATCGATCGGCTGGTTAGAAAACTTCTTGCATAATTACAAAGGCACCCTTGTAGTGATCAGCCATGACCGCCATTTTTTAAATTCTATCACCACACACATCGCAGATATCGATTACGACACAATCATTATTTACCCCGGCAATTATGATGAAATGATCGTTGCAAAATCATCTGTCCGCGAGCGTGCAGAATTAGACTCAAAATCCAAAGAGAAAAAAATTTCACAACTGCGTGAATTTGTTGCCAAATTCGGCGCTGGAACACGCGCAAGTCAAGTGCAGTCAAGGCTTCGAGAAATCAACCGTCTGCAGCCTCAAGAATTAAAAAAATCCAATATTCAGAGGCCTTACATACGCTTTATTCCAACAGAAAAAGCGCCGGGCAAAATTTTATTAAAAGTTGAGCATATCACTAAAGGTTATGGCGATTTAGAAGTGATCAAGCATTTTTCAATCGAAATTTCCAGAGGCGATAAAATTGGAGTCATCGGAAACAATGGCCGGGGAAAAACAACGCTTCTCAAAATGCTCGCAATGGTTCTTGCGCCGAATAAAGGAGCCATCGAGCTCGGTCATCAAGTGATGATCAGTTATTTCCCCCAAAATCATCCTGAAATTATCGATAAATCGAGCAAACTGACATCGTTTGATTGGTTGAAAGAGCGAAGACCTGGAATTTATGATCAGGAGATTCGAGGGGTCATGGGGAAAATGTTATTTGGCGGCGATGATGCCTTTAAGCCTATAGCTACTCTTTCGGGCGGAGAGACTGCTCGTCTCATCATCGCAGGCATGATGCTCAGCGATCATAATCTCATTATATTAGATGAACCCAATAACCATTTGGATATTGAGGCCGTCTCTGCCCTTGCTTGGGGATTGGAAGAATATAAAGGAAGCGTCATTGTAGCGAGCCATGATAGAGATTTGATTTCTACAGTTGCAACTAAAATTATCGCTTTCGAAGCGGATGGAATCCATATTTTCGATGGTAAATTGGATGAATATCTCGCTACCAAAAAAATATGAAAAAGAAAAATAATATTTCTCCTGCGATCACTCGGTTTCCTTCCCCTATTGCCGAAGATATTTCCAAGAGGACAGATGATGAAAAGATGCAGTTAATTGCTGAACATTTTCGCGGCATTCTTGAAGTCCTAGGTCTCGATCTGACTAATGATTCGATCGCCCAAACACCTGAACGGGTGGCCAAAATGTATGTTAGAGAAATCTTTTCAGGTCTTCAAGAAAACAACTTTCCGGCCATTAGCTTCTTTAAAGATGAATTTCATCACGAACACCATCCCCATTGCGTGTTTGTAAAAGTGGGCTTTACAAGCTTTTGCGAACACCATTTTGTCCCAATGCATGGATATGCTTATGTGGCTTATCTGCCTAAGAAACAACTTATAGGAATTTCTAAAATCCCGCGGATTGTACGCTACTTTGCCTCTCGACCGCAATTGCAAGAGAGATTGACAGCCCAAATTGCAGATTGCTTATCGCTCCTTCTTGGAATCGAAGATGTTGCTGTTTCCATTCACGCCAGCCATTTTTGCGTCATTGCGCGCGGTGTGCAAGATGAAAACAGCCAAATGGTCACCAATGTCCTCCGTGGAAAATTCGATAACGACGAAAAGTTGCGAAGTGAATTTTTTTCCAATATTTGAGGAGAGGTTTAATAGACCTCTTTCGAAATTGCTAATGCCCTAGATTCGAGTTCTTTTCCCACAGAATGCGATCTCAATTCAAGGGCAATATTAAGTCAATATGGCCCTTGAATTGAGCTCGCATTCTGTGGAGAAAATAATCTCGAATCTAGGGCATTATGAGTTTCGAAAGAGGTCTAATGGGATATGTTTTGTTTCGTTACTTCGTATTCCTCATTTTACACATTTTTTCTTATTCTCTAGAAGCTCACCACCATGTTGGAATCATTACCTATCATAATTATGTTGGCGATAAAGAGATCGCCTTGCGCATCAAGATTGCAGGTGAAAGACTCGGATGGACTGTAATTATAGATGAAAATGAGGGAAAAGAAATTCAGCATCAAAAATTTGATTGGGTGATTTGTATGATGCCTAAAAATCATTTTCACAATCCTCATTGTCCAAATTACATCACAATATTTCAAGCCTTTCCTTATTTTGACGACCAAAAAAAATTAAATCCTTTTTATGACAAATATGATGCTCGTTTATCGACAGTAGATACAAAGACTTCGTTGTCTTCCCTTCATTTTTTGCCGTTAACTCATCATGTTCCTTTTAAGAAGCTTCAATTAAAAGACATGGTTGTAATGATTCCTGTTTGGGGAAATCGACTTGAAGACCCAAAATTTAAAACATTGTTTTGGTTATTGAATCAATCAGAAAAAGCCAAATTTTATGGCGTTAATAGAGATGAAAAAACAACTCCTCAAAATTATATGGGTCCCATTCCTTTTGATGGAAATTCAGTCATTAACGTATTGCAAGAACATGGCATCGTACTTGTGCTTCATTCCGATATGCATAATAGAGATGGGATACCTTCCGGAAGAATTTTTGAAGCAGCAGCTTCCTCAGCCGTGATTATTTCAGATGAGAACCCATTTGTGAAAAAACATTTTGGCGATTCTGTTTATTACATAAATACCTTATTGTCATCAGAAGAAATCTTTGAAAATATTCAAGAACATTTAATCAATATTTTTTTAGATCAAGAAAATGCGTTAAAAAAGGCAGAAAAAGCACATCAAATTTTTATTGAAAATTTTACAATGGAAAAACAGCTATTAAAACTTGAAAAATTTCATAAAAAATACATGGGACAAAAAAAATGCAAATAAACACTTTCTTAAGCAAAGCAAATTATGCAATTTTCTTTTTCGTTTTCCTTCAACAAGCGATCTGCGGAAAAGAGAATTTAATCGATTGGTCACACACTTCAGTCATCCATAATCAAGATACTTACTATACCCTTCTTAACAGTGTAGATTTTCATCCTACACAAAATATCTTTTGCGTCACCTATTCAAACATCAATAAGATTATTCTCTATAAAATCGACTCTGCTGGAAAACCGAAAAAGATTCAAACATTGAATGGTTCTGTTGCAGAATTGTTAAGTCCTCAGCATGCTGTATTTTCTTCGGACGGAACTAAAATTGTTGTCGCAAATTGGGGAAATCAAGCATTAAATGTTTATCAAAAAACGCAAGGACAATTGTATCAAGAAAAACCTGTTGCAAATATCCAACCCCATCCTTCTTTAAAGAATCACAGGCCCCATGGCATGGCATTTTCCCCTTGTGGAAATTATTTAGCCATTGCTTTTGGAGCAGCAGATTATTACGATAAAGCAATCGCATTATACTCTGTCGTTGATCATGGATTAAATTTTGAACTTCTGCATCTCCTTCAAGCGCCTAATGAATTACCCGGCACCCCAAAAGGCATTACTTTTACTCCCGATGCCAATTGCCTTTTAGTCACTTTTTGCGATACAAATAGTTTGGTTATTTATAATCTTTCTAAAAAGAAAAATAAAATTCTTCAAAAACCAAAGCAAGTGATTCAGGGTGATGAAACTGGAATATTCAGACCGGAAGATGTAAAAATTACTCCAGATGGTAAATATTGCGTCTTATCTAATAGTGAGCATCATACAGTCACTTTTTATCCTTTCGACAAAACACATAACAGAATCACACAAACAATACCGGTTAAAATTCTTGAGAATCCTGAATATCAACTTCAATTCCCTCACGGAATCGCTTTTTCATCCGATGGCAAGTTCATGGTCATTACTGAATTTGGCGAAATTAAAATTACAACCGAGGGAGATATTGTTTGGGATCACACCACTTCGCCAAAAGAGGCAAAATTTCATTTATACTCAAATCAGCTGAAAGCTGGAAAATTTATTGTTTCATTAATGACTAAAGGACCTTAGTGTGTAATATGAGTTTAACGTCCCATGTGCCGTTTTAGGAGGGGGTGAAATTTGAAAGGTGCAAAAATTTTGCCAAAATCGACGTGAATCTCTATTTTTTCACACCCTCGCAGTGCTATAATTGAATGACCATAGCTGCAATATTATTCACAGCTCCAACATCATTCCTACCTCCAGCATCAAGAGCTTCAAGCGCTATATATTTCGCCATGTCCTCACAAGAAATCATCTCTTCAGGAGACATTCTTTTTTGTCCCATAGTGTACACGCCATTACCAATTGCTTCCGAAGAGAGAGACGAGACTATTCCATTAGAACAGAGAACAAGATAGCCATTTTGATAATCTTTCATTGAAAAGCAGGTAATTTTTGGAGTAGAGACAATCCCTGGGGTACCCTTGTGTCCAATCATTCTCGCTGGGCAATGGTGGTGCCTCGTGTAATGTTTATGTAGTGCAGCAAATTGACAACAGTCGAACCCTTGATCTACTACAAGCTTCCCCTTTAATTGAGCGATTTTCTTTCGATACCTGGGATTAGTTAATCTTGCATCTTCACTTCCTTGAGTGATGCTGCCATCTTTATTGACTAAAATAGCTCTTGCGTCTCCAACGCACGCTATCCAAATTTTTTCTTTAATGATAAATGCCACCATCGCTGTTGTTCCTTGGTCTTCTTCTTGACATTGTTCTCCTAGATTCTCAAAACATTCTTTTAGGCTTAGATAAATTTCATAGTCGGTATAATCATTGTTACTGTTTTTTGCTAGAGCAGCTCTTAAGACTGTATGGATATTCTGATTAACAAAATGGGAAGCTGCCGCTCCTCTATGCCCATCAAAAATACCGAGTAGACCATAGGGAAGATCTTCATTTTGACGCGTTGACAGTACACCATTCAACAGAATCGTCCGTTCTTGCGAAAAGTCTCTTGGAAGATAGAACATGTCCCCACCGTCGAAATACTCTAATCCATTACAAACAGAAACTCCCATGGAAATGCCCAATTCAGGCATTTCCTTAGAGTTGCTCTTCAATGTATCATCAAAAAATTTAAATGAATTAACCCTAGAGTTTTCATTCGGAACCCAGCAATTTTTTCCGCGTATCTCAACGCGCTTTTTTTGTTCTAGCTGATCTCTATTTACGTACCTTTGATTTTTTGCTACTAAGTTATGCACAATTCGGTCACCAAGTTGATTAATGCGGAAGGCTAAAGCATCCTGATCTTCTTTGGTTAGCTTATTTTTTAAGGCAAATAATTTTTTGTATACTCTATGTTGCTGTCTTAAATTTAATTGAGCTAAGTTTTTTTCTAAAAAAGATAATATGGCTTTGCTAAGTTCGGCATAATAAGATTTAAGGGAAGCAGGGGAGGGTTTTGTTTCCCATAATGAAGGCCAAGATCTTATTATTTCGTTATTTTTAATAATTAAATGCACATCACGATCTATATTTATACTATTAATAAATTCGCATTGTCTTATTAATCTTGGATCCATATCAACTCCAAATTATTTAATATATAAAATCATTATACATTATACAATAAATTTAATTTTAAAAGTATGTTTTAATGTAGAATTTTTATAATTCATTGTTTTTTATTATGGAGAAGCGGCTAAAAGGCTGGGAAAAGCGTCGTGCGACCAAGAAAAAATTGACTGAAAAGGTGAACGCTGAGCAAACACTCAACGTTCCAGATGTTACATTTACTTAAAAGTTTCGCGGAAAGCACTTGAACACGCGTGGATAATTCCACAAAAAGAAGTTGCCATTGCTAAACTTAATATCCCGCCGGTAATCACATAAAAAGATGTGTCACCTGCTTTGGGATAACCCAATGCATTTAAGGCGGCTGATGTAACCGAACCTGCTACAAGACTCCCACCTGCGATTGCTAGCCCTTTGCCCGATCCAATTGCAAATTGAGAAAAACAATCCTTAAATACTCTTATTTCCATAAAAATTTCCTTTTTATTTTTTTAAACAATAGACCTCTTTCGAAACTCCATTTGCTTGATAAAAAGAATCTTTTTGGCGTCTTTATTGCCAAATTTTTCGACCATATTAAACCTGGTGTGCCACTTATAAGCGGGCAGATTCGAGATAATTTTTCTCTAGGAGCTTGCACAGGCTACGAAAA
>JANWJE010000018.1 GCA_025451995.1 Parachlamydiaceae bacterium
CATCATTTCCATCGTTGATCTTTCTGTGTGATAAACACTTGCTTTTATCATGGTACTTGCCAAACTTTTGAGTTTTCTTGTGTATATTTTATAGAAAAATAAAATTTTAAAGGAGAAATCATGAACTCTTCTATTAGCGATACAGCAAGATTATTAACAACTCTTTGCGATTTCAATCAAGTTTTAGAAGCCGGTGAGAAATTAATTCAAGCTGAAAATGTAAATGAAGAATTCTTAGCCAAAGCTTCTTTAGTTAATAGGATGATCTGTTTAGGTTTTACTATTACTGAAATTGGAATGGCTATGACCGGCAAAAAACATGAAACCCTGACTACTTTGAAAGGGATAGAGCTTGTTCCAAGATTAGCAAATATGTGGATTTCCTTTTTGTCTGAAGGAATTCAAATCGACGGTAGACTGGATCATCATAGCGAAGGATTAATGAACTATTTAAATGATCATCTTAATGATCCAGTTCCTGCTGCAGACAAAAAAATCATCGACCAACATAAATAAGGAGATTTATATGAATATTTCCACGTACCAAACTGTTGCTATTACCACTTTTCTCTATTTAGCACCTAAAGGGTTGACCTATCTCTGTACAAACCCAGGTCTTGAAGCAAAAGAGCGATTCGACAGATTGAGACAAACTTTATCCAATCTTCAGGAAGTTACGAAAGACATTCTTGGCAAAAAGACATGGTTTGTTTTGACTAATTGTATAGCGGATAATCTTTGGCTTTCTTTCATCTGTTTTAGATATCTAAATTGCATAAAACGCCCTTTTGAAAATTTTGAGAAATCTCTAGACTCTGTTAATGCATTAGTAAGCCTCTCAGTGTTTTTTTGTATGTGTAAGATTTTTGCAGTTACTGCTTTTCCAAGCACAAAAAAATATATAGGCCTTCGATCCGATGACAGTTTCAAAAAAAAGCCCCCTCTTGATAGTGACATCCCGCTTTATGAACGTCTACGACAATACTTGGAAACCCTTCCTTTAAATGATGAATTTAAAAAAACCGATCTTATTCAATGCAAAAAAATCCCCAAACCACTCCATGAGGATGTTATTTTCAGACTGTTTGTTTGCCCGATAACCAATGAACCGATCCGTGATCCGGTTCGCGATCCAACAAATGAGGATCTCAATGGTGGAACTCTTTATGAAAAGAGTGCCATCACAGATTTGCTTAAAACCAATCCTATTTCTCCGGTGACTAAACAATTGTTATTTCCTGATGCATTACTGCCCGATGCTATAGTCAAAGCTATCGTCGACAAAAGACTAGATCAGCATCGAGAAGGATTAATTAATTATTTAAATTCAGCGCCAAAAGCTCTAATAATCGAGGAATAAAATGAATTATATCACACCTTTGTAATGAAAGATACTATTGAATTAAAGCCTGAACTTTTAGGAAAACATTTAGATAAAGTTCAATTCTTTGCCCCTCGTATTGAAATAACATCTGTCTGCATTCGCATCACAAAAACTGTAGCACCGCTGCTCATTAAATATTTATTAAATCAACCGAAATCAATAAATTTCTCAGTTATTCTTTCAAAAAATGACAAAGAAATAATTGAGATAAAAACAGATGAGCGATTAGTAGACAACTTTCAACTCGTCTTAAAAGCAACTTCAATAGAAGAATTTAATATTATTCCTGAGTTTTTTGAATATGACCCTCTTCTTGCAGAATTTATATGTCCCTTAACCAAGAAACCGATCCGATATATTGTAGCCATCCGTGGAACTGAAGATGCTCCACATCCAATTTATTTTGAAAAAAAAGCCATTCAAGCTCTGTTAGATACCTTACCGCTTGTGCGGCCAGATGCTTGGCCATCTGAATTAGAATTCAACCATAATAACTATCACTTAAAAAAAGAAGCGCTTTGGATGGAAATCGTTTTTAACCCTTAAAAGTGCTTGCTTATCTAATGAAGAGGGCTGTGAAGAGGGTCGAGTCCCTGCGATTCTCGCCTAGAATAGTTGCGGGAATTTAGGATAATAGAAAACACTATTACCGCAAAATCCCGTTGGATTTTGTCTAGCCTCGGCAAGCAAGAAGCTTGCTTTATCTGAACATATTATTAGTGGTAAGAGACTTTTGATTTTTTCTTTGAAGCATTTTTGTTTCACTGTGGAATCGATTGCAAAACCATCATCACAATCGTTGATCATAGTAAATTTGATCTTCATATTTAGTAAAGTAGACTATATCGCATAGATGGGACTGCATTTCTTTCCTTGGATTAGGTCGATGCTGTTCTTTATTGGCTCCAAAGCCTGAATATAATTTTGCGGTTTGATGAAGAGTTGTATTCATAATATAATCCACCTAAATGAGTATCATGCAAGTCACTGACTTGTTCTAAAATGAGGTTGCTTCTCGATAAAAAAGAATCACGGCGTCTGTTGTTAATAAATCTTCTTCTGTAGATGTGAAATTGTACAATTCATCTTTTGAGGATGTTAGAAAATGATAGCTTTCATAATTCCAATTTTTAGAATGATCTTTTAAAATCTTGTTTGCTTTATTCATGAGAGCGCATTGTTGTTTTTTTCTTTCCAACATCCTCGCTTCGCTGTAAAAGGGATTGCAAAACCAATGCCACGATTTTTTTTCATAGCAAATTTGATCTTCGCGTTTGGTATAATAGATGATATCGCAAAGTTCTCTTCTCTTTTCCTTCTTTAGATTGGGGCGATGTTCTTTTTTGTTTATCCCAAAACCCTTGTATAAAGTCATTGAATAGAGAGAGGAAACCATTTCAAAGGGCATATTAGAATCAGGCTGAATGTATACCCTATCGCCATCCTTTACGAAGGAATTATTTGGTTTTTTATAAAACGAAAATATTCCTCGAACTGCTTCTTGAATTTCATTTGCAGCTATTTCATCTTCTACTTTTGGTATTTTGGAAGAACTTGATGAATGAATTAATGCAGATTCTTTTGTTATTTTAGTTCCCTTTGAAAATAAAAATTTAGAAATCATCAGAAGAGCTAGGCCACCTAGTATAAGGGAGGAGATAGTAACAATTATCTTTTGACTAGCCGTTAATTCAGTTTTAAAACTGCTGTTAATTAATTGAAAATAATTATTCGAAATAATTGATGTAATATTCATTTTGATAAAACATTTGGTAAATGTATAATTTATTGTATGCTTTTCTCTAATTTTATAAAATAAAAAAAATGAATTATAAAAAATAAAAATTTAAGATATAACACATTTTGTCAACAAGCCTTCGGATAATGAAGTTGTATTATCTGCAATCGGATTAAAATAAAAATATTCAAAATCATATGAAACATGAATTTCAAATTTATAATTTTTTTTATAAGCTTTTACCATTTCTTTTAAATCTGCATCCTCTTTTGATCCTATGATTGCTGCTACTGCTCGATTGGTATTAAGACCATGTATTGGTTCGGAAACAAGGGCTCTAAGAACATTTACAAACCAATCCCAATTTCCAACTTGAATGATAATTTGTCTTACTTTTTTTAATGGTATCTCTGCGCTAGGAAATTTGAAACCATCTATCGTTTGAACCGCAATACTAGAAAATTGACTGTTTATAGGTGCAACTTTTAAAATATTTTCTGCAACGGTGACATCATCAATTGTGTCATCTCCAATTCTTAATCCTTTGCAAAGTTTTAAATTTTTTTCTGACATCATTCCGCCCAAAAGTCCCCTTGTCCTAAAATAGAGTTTATATGAACCATCATTTAATTCGACAAGTTGAGAATAGGTGAGGGGAATACATTTAAGTAATTGACTCGTAGGGATAGAATGAATATTGAAGTCTGAAATAATTTGCTCAATTTTCCTTCTCTCTTCTCCTTGAGTAAAATAAAAATAATGGTGATTATTTTCATGGATTAAATGAATGGGTTGTCCTGCTAATGTTCTAAATGTGCATAGATTCATTTCTTTTCTCCTAATTGTTATAATATAATTTCAAAATCATAGAAATCTAAGTTGTTTTTTTCATCAATTTCCTCCGAAATATCTTCAGAAATGATTAATTTCTCAATACTTTTTGAATTGTTTTCTTTATAAAATAGAAACAATGCATCCGATGTTTCTATTTCGACTTCTGAAGGAATAAATTTGCGATGAGTGTTATCTTTAAGGTTTGTGTAAACTTCATAACTTTCATAATTCCATTGTTCAATATTTTTTTTTAAAATTTTCTCTATTTTAGCGATAAGAGACTTTTGATTATTTTTTCTTTGAACCATTTTTGTTTCACTGTAAAATGGATTGCAAAACCATCGCCAAGATTGTTGATCATAGTAAATTTGATCTTCATATTTAGTAAAGTAAACTACGTCGCAGAGCCGTTTTTGCAATTCTTTCTTTGGATTATACCGATGCTCTTTTTTATTAATTCCAAAGCCAGAATAGAGCTTCTCTGAGTAGAATGATCCCATCAACGAAAGGAGCTCATGAGAATCAGGCTGAATATATTGCTTATTGCCATCCTCGATGAACTGTTGATTTCCTTTTTGATAAAATGAAAATATCGCTCGAACAGCTTCTTGAATAGTTTCTGCAGCTTCATTTTCTTGAGCCATTTTAGATAGTTGGGTCTCGCTTTGCTCTGTCTCATTCTTTGTAGAGATCGGGAATAGAATTCCATCTAAAGCTTGCCTTGTTTCAATATACATTATTATCCCCATTTTATATTTGGATTTATCAGATTTGTTGAAATTGTTATTTCAACTTTACTATATTGTTTAAATGCTTTGTTCAATCTTTGATAATGTTCATTATCTTGCGATCCAAGTAGGGAAAATGTGGCATTCATTAATTCTTTTTTTGCTAAGACATCTGTTTCCTTAAGGATTGTTTTTATAGGTAGAATCAATATTTTTCTCGTTATTAATCCTTTTTCAAGATCATGATGAATTGTATGAACTGTTACACTTGCAACTAGCAAAGCCGATTTTTTATACATTTTATTAATGATGTTATCGGCAATTTGTTCTTCTGATTGGTCCACTTGATGAAAGCCTAAATTTTGCGCGAGTTGGCAAAATTTATTTAGGAAATTATTTTGTGTTTGTGGGTTCTGCAGGCTATAAATGGGTGCTTCTTTTATATCTTTTAAATATTCTTCTAATCTATTATTTATTTGATGCTGTATGGCGGGTGCTTGCATGATGTTAATAGGATTAAATTCCAGCATAGAAGGCCACATGTCTGGACGCTTAAATGGAAACTTGCTCAAATAATCTTTAATGGCTTTTTCCTCAAAATAGACAGGTTTTGGATCATGTTCCGTTCCTTTCACGACTGAGATATATCGAATTGGCTTTTTAGTTAAAGGGCACTTAAATTGAGTAAAAATTGGATCATTTTCAAAGAGTTCTGGGATGTGACCAAAATCTTTTATTGTATTTGCACTCAGAGCTTTTTTGAAATCATCTGCTTCTTGCGCGGTAACTTTAATTTCAGCTGGCTTATCATCATCTTTTGAAAGGATAATTGAAAGATCTATTGGTTTTGTTCGATGTAAAAGATATTTGATGAGGGGAATTCCCACTCTTTTTGTAAAACAAATACCATCACATACAAATTCCATAGAAGTTGCTGTAAACTGAACATTTTCTAAGTGATCGCCAAATAACTCCGGTTTTAATTCAATTGTATCTCTCATTACTGAGGTCACTCTCAATACCACGCCATATCCACAATCAATATAATCATTCGTTTTAAGATTAATTTTGCATGCAAGGAAGCTCATTCTTTGAGAAATATCTGCAGCCCCTTTTGCTATGCTGAGCTTTAGTCGTGTGTTTTTTGATAATTCGACATGATTAGCAATTAAAGATAAACCTTCAGCCGTCATGATTGCTAAATCTGCACCTATTTTCACTTTGTGAGAAAAAGTTTTGGATGACGGTGAATCATCATATAAAGCTTCGTATAAATCAAATCCTGCTTCAACTCCTCGAGCAATTCCAGCGGCTGTTTTGGCTATGGGACCTCCAACATTTATGATACAGTGTGTCATATTAACGATAGAATTTATACAATTCATATATTATCCTTTAACTATGTGAGCGGGTGGCTATAAATTTTTTTGTGCTTGGAAAATTTTTGACAATCCCCAATCTAACCACATATGTAGCAGTACAAAAACCAAAAAGAGCGGTAATTGTTTCTAATGATTTATCAAAATTCCTAAATAAGTTTTTTTCTTGTATAGAAGTCAAATGCTTAAAAAATAAAAAAGAAAACCAGAGATTATCGGCCACAATATCCGTTAAGATAAACCAAGTTTTTTCGCCGAGAATATCTTTTGCACTTTCTCGAAGTTCAGAAAAGTTTTTTCTCATTTTATCGAAATGCCCTTCAGCAACATGTGCTGCACCAGGATGACTGCATAGATAAGTTAATCCCTTAGGCACTAGATAAAATAATGCTGAAATTGCAGCCGTTTGATAAAAAGTTGTATTCATTATATAATCCCTATTAAATAGATCTTTTTTAAAACCCCATTCACTCGATAAAAAGAATCTTTTTGGCATCATTATTGCCAAATTCTTCGACCATATGTTTACTTATTCTTTCAAGATTTGGAAATAAATTCATCTAAAAATCTTTCTTTTTTTCAAGCAAACAGAGTTTTGAAAGCGGTCTAAAATTGATTAATGATTGTTTGGTCAGCAGCAGGTACTGGATCACCAATATGTGCATTTAAATAATCGATCAGTCCTTGTTTATGATGCATGAGTCTGTTATCAATTACAACTTTAACGGCTGGTGCTGGCTTTAGTTGATCAACAGATAAAGGTTTTTTTGTCATTGGGGATAGTTGTTTCAATTTCAGCCAGTTTGTAATTGCACTTCTTTCATATAGCTGTCCCCCATTAGGTGTTCCTTGTGTTGGGTCGCGCACAGGATCGCGAATTGGTTCCAATGAAATTGGGCAAATAATTTGACTAAATACCGCGTCATCATGAAGTGGCAGAGGGATTTTTGTGCAATTTAAAAGGTCGAAGTCCTGAATCTTTTCGATTAGGTCTAACCCTGAAACAGGTGTTGTGTGATGTGGAGCTGGATGGCCATTTAAAAAATTCCATAAACGCTCATATACAGGGATCCCAATGTTGCAAACAATCTTTTCCGGCAAATCTAATTCAGCAATCATTCGAAGTGAAGCGGATGCAGTACCGATTTTTTGAGCATGATCAAGATTCTTCTTGCATTCTTCAATGTCAACAGGTCTATAGCCAACTATCTCTAAATGAATGTCTTCGCCATAATCTACATACTCGTAAATAGGTCTTTTTGCATTTTTTAACTCTTCTGGGTTCATCTGAAGATAGTGATGTTCGTCATAGCAAATGTTTTCTGAAGCGACGCGAGTGAGATCTGCAAATGGAGAAAGAATTCCTTTAGAAACAAAACAGATGCGACTTTTTAAACTTCCATCCATTTGATAACCTTCTACAAGAATAGAAATTCCCATTTGCGTTAATTTTGGTAACAATTCTAGACTTTTTAAAAAGGCTATTTTTTCACTTTTTGTACCGCTAATTACCAATCCAATTTCAGTGATGGTAAAACCTAAGCATATAAGTCTATTAATTAGGGAAGCTTTCGCAAGTGTCTCTTCTGTTTCATTTTCTGCTTGCAATAATTTTTCACATGAATTTATTACTTGGAGAGTATCGCATATGGTAGTTAAAAATCTTGCCGTATTGCTCATTGCGTTCATTTTCACCTCAATATTTTTAATTAATTGTGATCTATATCATATGTTAATAGCAATTTATTAACAATATCTTTATACGTTTTTAATCTATTCTTTATTTAAAAAATAAACTATAATTTTAATTAAAATTATTTTCAGTAAGACCTTTAAGGGGAAATTTGGGTAGAGAGTGATCCATAAAAACCAGGTGCTCGATTTTGTTTTATTCTTCCATCAGCGAATGGCTAAATGTTATTGCGTTGCTCTTAGCAGCAGACCGGCCAGGGCATATTTATTTTTGGGATGTCCTGTGGCTATGGCTTCGAGCAAAATGTCGATTCCTTGGGGGTCTTGTTGTGAAGCAAAGGTTTCAAAACTTTCAATTAAAAGTTTTGAAGATTCCTCGGGGCTTAAGTGATAGGCATTTTCTCCTGTTTTCCAAGGGGTAAAGGGTTTAAAGCGAATGAGGTCGGTTTGTGCTTGAGCCTTCACCCACCGGCGCAATTGATCGGCGTAAGGGCCGTTTTCTTTGAGGCGAAAAAGGGCAAGATTGCAATAGTTTCTCACCAAAGGAGAGCCAAACTGTTGTTGATGTTCTTTTAGGCAAACGAGTGCTTCTTTTCTCCCAATTTGTTGGAGGAGTTCAACAGTTTTAGGGATCAATTCATTGTCGTTTTTTAAAAAAATCTCATGAGCTAATTCAATAAATTTTATTTTTGAAAGCATGGATATTTTTTCTAAAATTTTTTCCTTAAAGTCTAGATGTTGGACGTAGGCTGAGAGATCATCTTTCAAGATTTGACTGGCAGAGGGTGTCATTTTCCAGGCTTTAAAAGCCTTGCCGGGTGAATGTTGTGAAGTAAAGGCATGATCATTCTTATCTCTTTGGATAATCAGTCCAATGGTTGTAAGTGCTAGGGGATGATTCTGTTCTAATAATGCGAGTGCGGCATTCAAGCTCACTTGAATGTTTGGATGCTTAAGAAGCTCGATTAATGCATTGGGTTGATCCGCAATAGACCCAAGAGCGGAAATGGCAAATAGATCTTCTTTTTTAGCCATGGATTCAATCTTTTCTACTGCTTTCAGATCGCCAAGTTGATAGAGGGCGAAATGAGCGGCAAGCGAGACATTGGGATATTGTGATAAGGTAAGCTTCTCTAATTTTTGCCGTGAGATTTCATCTTTCATTTGTCCCAAAGCAAAGGCGGTTGCTTCTTGTAAAGCATAATGAAACTGATTGGCTTGTTGCCGAATGAGTGGCAAAAGATCTTCTCTTTCGTATTTAGCAAGGCTTAAAATAACTGCTAGCCGTACCTCATGCGAGGGGTGATTCATCAGCTTTCTTAGAACTCGAGTTGAATGGGTATCACCCACTGCGGCAAACAAAGGAGGATAAATCGGATATAATTCTTTTGGTGTTTTATACATCAGCGATTCGGTTTGGCTGGTAGAAAGCGGGTATTTTTTTTTGCAGAGATGTTTAAGAGCTTCATAGCGGACTTCTAATGTAGAAGAGCCCAATGCGTTAGCGATGCCTTTGTCTGCCCGGTCGTTTTGAAATTTGGACAGGGCATTAATGGCGACCATCTGGATCAGAGGATATCTACTTTTTAATGATCCTTCTAAAATTGGATAAGCATCTTCATTGGCAGAAATAGCTGCTCCAAATAGAGCCAATAGTTGGCATTCAGGATCCCTCATTTGGAATCCGGAATCCAAAATTTTTAGACCGAGTTGATGAAGGAGCTCAAAATCATGGCCCGCTTTTTTTTCTTTTTCTTGATAGATTTTAATAGCCTTCTCATGCTCTCCTTGCTGAGCGAGAAAGAGGAGATGGCTAGAAGTTTTTGACTCTTCCGCAAAGAGGGCAATATAGGGAACAACTAATAAAAAGACTTCAATTATTTTAAGTAGTGCCAAAGGTCAATTCCTATATTTTGGAGCAGGTTATTTAGGAGATGAATGGGAAGTCCCATGACATTATAGTAACATCCTTCAATCTTATTCACAATAATACTCCCAGCCCCTTGAATCATATAGCCTCCTGCTTTGTCATGATAGGGGAGGCTATTCAAATAGCATTCTAATTGATTGTGTGAAATCGAATTGAATAAGACTTTGGTTTCATCAAATCCTTGATAGTCAATTCCTTTAAAGTTTAATGTCAGCCCTGTAAAAACACTATGCCATTTGCCTGACAATTCAGTTAACGATTCTGCGGCCTCTTGTCTATTTTTTGGTTTCTGAAAGATTTTACCTTCCCGGTAGACGATTGTATCGGCTGTTAAAATTGGGAGATTGGGGTAGCGAAAGGAAAGGGTATCTGCCTTTCCTTTGGATAATATTTTTACAAATTCAGATGGGTTATTTTGAAAGGGGACTTGATCCTCGTCAAAATCTGAGGTTGCTTGAATGAAATCGATCTTAAAAAAAGATAAGATCTCTTTTCGCCTTGGGGATTGTGAACCTAATAGGATTTTCATTCTATTCTATAAATAAGAGTGGTTTTATTAGACAAAGCCCTTCTTCAAAAGCAATCTTGGGGCAATAGTTTTTTAGTTCTAAGAGCATTTCCTTTTCTTTCTCTAGAATTTCAATATAACTTGCCATGGGCAGCAAATAATAGCCGATGTACTCTTTTTTTTCGATGGTAGTCATCACAAGTCTAGTTGAGCCTTCAATTTTTTTTTCTTTCCATAGGCTTGATTGATTTAAATGAAAAAGGACTTCTTTCGTCATGAGAAGTCCGAGGAAAACTTTGCTAGTTTGATTCATTAGATGTTCTTTGCCAAAGATTTATGAAAAATTTATTCCGTGAATATTAATGTGTGTTAACGTAAAAAAAGGTGAGGGTATGTTAACTGAATTTATTTTTAAATTAAATCCATTTAATATTTATGGCACTAAAACAGGCGTGGATGAACTGCTTAAAAATCCTTTAAAAACGAATGAAACCCTAATGGAGGATTTGCAAGGCGGTGTGAGAAGGATAGAAGTTCCTCCTGCAACATCTAGATTTTGGAATAAGATCCTTTTCTGGTTGCAAAAGCGTTTAAATCGAAACAATCATCTCACAGCTATCAATCGATTAATTAGTCTATTCCATGATCAATTGATTTCTAACCCACCGCAAAAAACGGAGAATCTCAATCATGTCAATCATGGAATAAATCAACTTAAATCTCTTAAAAATGATTACGGATTTATTATTAATCGTTCTAAGGATTCCTCATTTATTGATTTAAGACTCATTGAAATCGAACAATACGCCTACTCTATATTCACATATTATTACCAATTGGAAATAGCAGAAAGGGACCAAACGAAAAAAGAAGCGTTTATCCAATTTCAAAATAAGGTAAAAACCATATTTCAAATCCTTGATAGCGAGCACAATGTAGGGATGGTACACGCACAATTTTTTACAATTGCACCTTTAGAATTCTTAAAAATAATGTTACGCGAAAGGCTCTTCAGCTTAGATGAGCGTCTTCTCACCATTCAAAATATCTTAGAAGAAACCAATGATATATTAAGCGATTATGAAGGTCTTTTTTTTGTGCCACATTTAAAAGGCTTAATTGAGATAATTAGGACAAGATTAAAAAACGAACTTTTTAAATTAAAATCAGAATTTGATCTAATGATTTTCAATATCGATTTAAATTATAAAATCAATCAAACAAAAGAAATCGAATTGATCTTAAAATGTTTTTCTCAAAAAAGAACGCAATTTGATCTTTGTAGTTTTAATAATCAAAGCTTCGAAAACATGATTCAAACATTACATGAACTCTTTAACCCGAGTTTATGAGTTAGGAAACACAGTTGATGCAAGATTTTGGTTCACAATCAATTATAATTTTGAGCGCATTACCCAATCGGCTAAGCGCGAAAAATTATAATTGATTGTGGACCAAAAGATTGCGTCAGATGTGTATTCATAACTCGTAAACTCGGGTTGATAAACTGGCATTAAAATTGCATCTATTGACCAGTTAAAATGTTGTCTTTTAGGCTGAAGGAGGGCGCATGGAAGCTCGTTTATTAGAGTCAAAGCAATTCCTTTCTTATGCCTGTTTGCCATTTGTTCAACTTCATGACGAAAAGGGTGTCGAATTTGGGCCGGTCATTTTTTGGCCTGCTTCATTGTCGATAGATAAAGAAATCGAAGATTATCTTAAAGAAATCTGCCAAGTGAAAACAACGGTTGAGGGGAGCTCTGAATCCATTATCACTCAAAAGCTTGATCCTAAAAAAATAATTTGCATATCTATTGATGAGAAAGTCCCTCGAGAATTGAGAGAGTTTCTATTGATCGACTCTATTTACCTTTTGTATTTTTCATGCATTTTTAAAAATCTCTACTATGGTTTAGAAATTCCTTCCTTTAATCCTTTAAGAAAGATGGTTCCTATCAGCCGAGAATATATCAACACACGCTCTAATTGGGAAAAAGAAGCCATCACAGCATCCGATTGTGAACAGGTTATTTCACTTCAAGTCATTGATCCTGAAATTTGCAATGGATTGGGAAAAGCGCTGCATGCCATTTATGTTCAAGAGCCGGAAAATAAGGATATGGTATTTACTTATAAAAGAATCCTTCGCTCGATTCGCTATCTTGTCGATCGATTCTTTCAGCGATTTATGAATCTCTTTGATAAGGGGCTTCATTTTTCGGACGATATGTTTGAACCCGAAGATTTAATTTTCTTAGCTTCGAGTTTTGAAGCGCTTTTTAACTTAGAGAATACCCAGTCTGCTGCCGATTTTAAACATCAATTGCGCCCGTTATTGCACTTGAAATATAGCAGACCTGTGGAAATTTTCTGGAAATGGGTAGATGATTTTTATGATTTAAAAAGAAAAATTCTCAATGGAGATCATTTTTTTGATCCACAATTTAAACTCAACCCGAATTTTACAATTTCTCATCTACTTTTGGGAATCAAGTTGTTTGTCTATTCTGTATACTATTTTCTTTTCAAGTATGACCTATTAAAATCAACCAAAGTAGATCCGTTTACTCCTCCGGATTTTAAATGGATACATCCGGAAGAGATATTGCTCTTTTTTTGGACCGAATTAGCTGTTTTGGAAAAAGTGAGTTTATGGATCAAGGAATCTCAGCAAGAGGAGTTAAATGCAGAATCGCTGGCCGATTTAAACCTGCTAACGACTCTTTTTGTTTCCCTTTATGACCGTTATTACCTTTCTGAACAAAATAAAGGGGAGGGGAGCGTGCAGTTTATTCCAACCCCTATCGATGAATTAAAAAATGAAGTGAATGCTGTGTTAGAGGGGTTGGAGCAGATTAAATCAAAAGTCCCCAATTCCAATTTTTTAAAAAGCCTGCATCCCTATTTTGCAGATGTATTAGCCGATCGCCTCAATGAAAAAAAATTGGGTTAAAGCATATACTGCTTCCAGTTGAATATTGGAATTTTGGGCTAGCTTGAAAGCTCCCGCGGTTGAGAGATCGCAAGAGGCCTAGTATTAAATCAATACAATGCCTCTTGCGATCTCTCAACCCCGGGGCTTTGAAGCAGCCCAAAAGTCCAAGATTCAGCTGGAAGCAGTGTATACAAATATTCAGTATTTAGATATCATGTTTTGCTATTTTTTTATAAAATATAAAAAATAGAATTTTATGAATATAAGTAATCAAATACAACAACCTTATAAACCTCTTTTTCAACAAATACTTGAAAGCCATGCTTCAAGAGGCGAGCCCTCCGATTTAGATAAACTCCCTTTGGTCGTCATTGGAGAAATAGCAAAATATTGGACGAAGATAGATTATTATGCATTCTCTAGCTGTTCTAGGGATATAAAGCGCATCTCTTCGCAAACAGCCGTGCTTACGGCTCTTTTTCAACATACATTCAAGGTTAATGAAGTGTTGATAAGTAGCGTTTTACAGGAAGAGGCGACACCTTCCAAAACCAAATACTGTATTTTAGATTTTGCCAATCTCATCTCTAAGCAACTAGATCAACTGAATCTGGAGTTTGATTTTGATTATCCGCCAGAGAGAACTCTTCCATTGATAGAACATATAGTTAAACAATATCCCAACTGCAAACACATAAGTTTTTATGCAATGAAAATGAATGTCGGCTTGATGAGTCCCATCTTACAAGCCTTTAGCGCAAACAATCTACACTCTTGTCATTTTGAAAGTCGCTGTGTTCCTTATAGTGATCCTGATGAATCATCATATCATGTTTTGGATTGTGCAAATTTGCCTTCTTCATTGAAAAACGTGACACTCGATCATTTCAATATAATAAATGTAAAAGAATGGGTTCCCCACTCTTTAAATAGTTTAAAAATCGACGGTTGTTTGGTTAAAATAAGCGATATCTTTGATCTATTAGTAGTCTCAGACTCTTCTTTGCGTATTTTTGCTTACAAAAATAATAAGCATATAGATTTAGAAGGAGCTGCAACATCAATTGATTCAAATAATTTATTAAATACTAATTTAAATAAATTAACAAAATGTTCGAAATTAAAATATTTAACTCTTAAATTTTTAAGTAATGTTATTTTCCGCTTGCCACCCCTTCCTTCTGTGTCCGATGTGTTTTTATATGGTGGATGGAACATTAGTGAGCAAGTATTGGAAGGACTCACTTCTTTAAAAAATCTTGTTTTCAACGATTACCGATTCGAGAATGGAGAGACATGGCAAAAATTAAAGAGTGTGTCTAGTTTAAAAAGTATAAGCCTGGAGTTCGACAGAAAGTGGTTGAGACCAACACTTCAAAATCTCAGCGAATTGCCTTATTTAGAAAAATTAAAGGTGGATCATTGGTGGCATTATACCCCTGTTTCTTTAGATGGGCTACGGTTAACAGGTTTTACGGCGCTACAAACACTCCATCTCATTGGAGAAGACTTTGCAAATAGTATGCACTGCTTTCCGCCCCTTCCTTCTTTACGGCATCTCTTATTGAAAAGAATAAAATTATCTTCAGAGGACTTCTCTTCTTTGAGTTCTTATCGATTAACGACGCTTCAACTCATTTGTTGTAAGTCTAATATAACAAATCAGACGGTTTTTAAGGCTTTGCGAAAAATGTCTTCACTGAGATTCCTGGCATTGTGCGATGTCCATTTTAGGGGTGATGGGGAAAGTTGTTGGAATCATCTTTTTATTATTCACCCCTCCTTATCTTCAACTACGTCACCATTCAACCAATTGAGTGGGAAGGGATATAGATATAAACCCCCAATAAATAATCAATTTCCCTCTTTTAAAGCTTTTTCAGAGCATTTAGATCAATTATTGGCAGGGCTGAAGCAAGAAGTAGACAATGAAAAAAGAAAAAAGCAATCGAAAAAAGAACAAGAGCTAATCTAGCCCGAGTTTACGAGTTATGAAAACACATCTGACGCAATCTTTTGGTCCACAATCAATTATAACTTTTCGCGCTTAGCCGATTGGGTAATACGCTCAAAATTATAATTGATTGTGAACCAAAATCTTGCATCATCTGTGTTTCCTAACTC